>NZ_JBEZXZ010000081.1:0-35350 GCF_040638275.1 Actinoplanes sp. NPDC026623
GCACGGCCTTGTCGCCGAGCTCCGCCGCGCCCGGCTCGCCGCGCACCGCGGTGACCACGGCGGCCGGCGTGGCGTCGACCCCGTCGGTGGCGAACCGTCGCCGCACCCGCTCGGCGACACCGGCCGAATCGGGCCCGGCACCGCGCGGCCCGCCCGAGGCGGGTCCACGAAGGGCGTGCCGGCCGGCGGAGGCGGACCCGACGGCGGACCCGACGGCGCCCGGGATGAACGGCGTCGCGGTCATGCCGCGACCCCGGCCCGCTCGTCCGTCGTGAGCTGCCTCAGCAGTCGTTTGCACAGCTCCGCGAGCGGCCCGCGCCCGTCCGCGGCCGGCGCGTCGCCCTTCTCCAGCGCCCGGCACACCGCGGCCTCCGGGCGCAGGGATCCGGCCAGCGGCAGCCCGATGGACCGGGCCACCTCGCGTGCCTTGAGCTTGCCCGGTGCGGGTCCGCGCACCACCACGGCCAGATTCGGGCAGTGCAGGCCCGCAACCGCGGCGACCCGGGCGGCCGCCGCGGTGGCCCGCAGCTCGGCCGGCACGATCAGGATCGCGCGGTCGGCCGCCTCCAGCGCCAGCGCCGCGGCGTCGTCAAGCTGGCGCGGCAGGTCCGCGATGATCACGTCACGACCGCGGCGCGCGGCGTCCAGGGTCGCGGCCATCGCCTCGCCGGGGACCGCCAGCACCTCGTCGCGGGCGAACGACAGCAGCACCAGGTCTCCCCGGTGCGGCAGCGCCGTGAGCAGCGCCGGCGGATCGACCCGGCCGCCCGCGCCCGCGAGCGCGGGCCAGCGCAGGCCGTCGACGCCCTCCCAGCCCAGCACCAGGTCGAGGCCGCCGCCGACCGGGTCGGCGTCGACCAGCAGCGTGCGGTGGCCGGTACGCACCGCCGTCACCGCGAGGGCGCCCGCCAGAATGCTCGCGCCGGCGCCGCCCCGGCCGCCGATCACGGCGAGGATCCGGCCGGGTGGTGCCGCGTCCGGGCGCTCGGCGAAGCGGTCGACGAGCCAGGGCTCGGCGGCCGGCAGCGCGGCGACGTGTTCGGCGCCCAGGCTCTCGGCCACCTCCCACGCGGTCTCCACCCCCGGGGTGTGGCCGACGATGACCATTCGCGGTCGGCGTGGGAGGCGGGCACGCAGGCAGGCCGCCGCCTGGTCCACCCCGATCATCACCAGCGGGGCCGCCGCGAAACGGGCGCGCGCCGCCACCGGGTCCGGGGCGACGTCGACCTCGGTGCCGCCCGCCGCGGCCAGGCGCAGCAGGTCGTCGAGGAGGTCCGGGTCGGCGGTGACGACGAGCGGCAGGCGCGGTCCGGTGCGGACGGAAGTGCGGGCTGACATCGCGGCTCCACGGGTACGGCGGGTGGTTGGACACCCACCGTTCCGTTCCGCCGCGGCCCGGCTCAACCGGCAGCCGCCCGCCTGTGGATAACTTCCCTACCTATGGATAACTCCCACCCCGCCGGCTGATCTGCTATCGGCAGCCGCCGGCGCCGGCGGGCTCGGCATCGGCCCTGACCAGGAGAAATGCGTCACAGGGGGCCGGAAATGGGGAACGACCCCCGACGGGGGAGCCGGGGGCCGTCCTGAGATTCGGCTCCGGGGGGGTCGAGCCGAATCGGACTCGGTGATCGCGGGGGGCGCAACCACCGAGAATCCTTGCGGGATGTTGCGGCAGAAGCCGACAACATGAATCCCTGTCGCAACATAAGCATGCCTCAGTACCGGCTTACCGTCGAGTACCCAGGGTGACCGTCTCTCCTCCGGTCTCACTTCCGTGACCACTCACCGCGTCTCCGGGACCGCTGTGATGCGTCTTGCGACTACACTTTCGGCCCGTGGGCCAGAGTGCCGCGTTCTTCGACCTCGACAAGACCGTCATAGCCAAGTCCAGCGCGCTGGCCTTCGGACGGCCTTTCTACCGCGATGGGCTGATCAGCCGCCGCGACGTCGTGAAATCCGCCTACGCCCAGCTGATGTTCCGGCTCGGCGGCACCGACGAGCAGACCATGGCGCGCACCCGCGACTACCTCGCCGCGCTCTGCAAGGGCTGGAAGGTCGAGCAGGTCCAGCAGATCGTCGCCGAGACCCTCGAAGAGCTGATCAACCCGTACGTGTACGCGGAGGCCGCCGTCCTCATCGGCGAGCACCAGGCGGCGGGCCGCGACGTGGTGCTGGTCTCGGCATCGGGCGACGAGATGGTGCGCCCGATCGGCGCCCAGCTCGGAGTCGACGACGTGATCGCGACCCGGATGGGCATCGTCGACGGGCGCTTCAGCGGCGAGGTGGAGTTCTACGCGGCCGGCCCGAGCAAGGTCGACGGCGTCCGCGAGATGGCCGTCAAGCGCGACTACGACCTAGCGCAGTGTTACGCCTATTCGGACTCGAGCAGTGACCTTCCGCTGCTGGAGGCGGTCGGCCGTCCGAGCGTGGTCAACCCGGACCGGGCGCTGCGCCGGGTGGCGCTGGAACGCTCGTGGCCGGTGCTGGAGTTCCGTCATCCCATACCCCTGGGCCGCAGGCTGCGGGAACGCCCGGCGGTGCCGGTCGCCGCGGCCGCGATCGGTGTCGGGGTCGGCGTGGCGATCGGCCTGGCCATCTACGGCCGGCACCGCCGCACCCGCGCGGCGCTGGCGTAAGGGTCGCGCGGCGGCGGAGAGCCGACCGTGAATACCCCGTGCGCTAAGCGTCTGACAGATGACGGTAAGTAACCTTTTCCCGCTGGAACCCTGGCGATCAAGGGCTGACCGGCGTAGAAAGAACTGGCGGACCTCAGAGCAGGTTCCGTGCACGGCCACCGGGAACCCACGCGCGATCAGCCACGGCAGGCACGTTGCGGCGGCACCTCATCAGGACTGTCGACAACGACCCAGGTGCACGCTTGATAACCCGGTAGGACGTGCGAAGTGGCGGCGCCTCCTCGGAGGCGCCGCCCTCATTTCCGGCCGGGTCAGGCCGGGGCCGCGTCCCGGTGCCGGCTGCGAAGCTCCTGGTAGACCTCGCGGAACAGGTGCGGCCGGGAGTGGAAGTCCACGCCCTGCGCCCACAGTTCCGTGTTGACCGTCGTCCCGTCGTGGCGCTCGATCAGGACCGTCATCCCGCCCTCGATCTCCCAGCGGCCGATCCGGTGGGTGTGCCGGTGCAGCCGGACCTGCGCGACGTCGGTCCAGCGCAGCGTCCGCGACCGGAGCAGCCCGCGGATCCGCACCCCGCCCGGCCCGACGTAGACACCCATCTCGCAGATCCGCCAGCCGCACACCACCCAGCCGGCCGCGATGACGCCGGCGACTATGCGCACGACCGGGCCGGCCAGCCCGAACTGCTCCACGGTCGACCAGCCGAACAGGGCTAGCGCGACGGCCTCCCAGCCGATCACGAGCCAGCGGCCGGTGCCGGGTGTGTACGGGCGGATCCACTCGTCTCCCACCAGGCGAGTATGCCTACGGAGCGTGGGACCGAACGGACGTTTCGGGCGACAATACAGATGGGGGGCAACCGGGTGCGGGCTACGCGGGGGCCAGCACCGCGTCGCCGATCTCCGCGATCTCGTCGGCGCCCGCCGAGACGGCCGCCGCGTAGTGCCGCAGCCAGGACCGCACGCCGTCCGGGGTACCCGTGGCGTAGGCACCCGCCGAGCCCACGTACTCCGGCTCGCGGGCCAGGTGTCCGGCCTCGACGCCGACGAGGCCCCGCGGGTCGAAGCCGCGCCCGATGAGCGTGAGCCGCGCGGCCGCCCGCGCGACGATCCCGGCGGGGCCGGCGAACGGCCGCAGAGTGATCAACTCGGCGTGCACGATCGCGGCGAGCAGCATCGGCGGGGTCCGATCGTTTCCGGCCACGAGCGCGGCCAGCGCGTCGATGCGGTCCGCCCCGCTCTCCAGCCGCCCGAGCGCCGCGGCGGGCACCACGCCGTTGGCCGCGAGCAGGTGCAGCCGGGCGAGAACCTGGCGCGGCGCGCGGGGCCAGAGGTCCACCAGGGCGCCGAGGCCCTCGGCGACCCGCAGGGCGCCCTGCAGGACGGGGTCGGTGACCGTCCCGGCGCGCACCTCCTCCAGGTCGTGGCGGTGGTCCTCGAGGGCCGCGCTGGCGACGGAGGCGCGCAGGCTGACCTCGGCGGCGACCTGGCCGCCCTTGCGGCGCAGCGAGCGATGCCGCAGCGCGGCGTCGACGCGCTCCCGGGCGGCGGTGAAGGCGGGCTCGACGTCGGCGAGCGCGAGCAGCGGGGCGAGCGGATCCGGAGTCACCGGGCAACGGTAGCCGGAAAAACACCTGGGACTCGGGATGCGCAAAGCAGCTCAGAAGTGGCAGTATTCGCGCAGCACCGATCATGGTTTGCGCGCCGACCGCCATTCGGCGCGGCCAGACGGCGCTACAGCCTGCACCTCTCGCCGGGCGTACCCGGCAGAACTAATGTTCACACGAAGCGACCGTTCACGGCAGAGGAGCCGCCCTCATGAGCGAGACACTGGAGAACCTCTACTCGGAGACGCGGACGTTCCCGCCGCCGGCTGACCTTGCCGCGAGCGCCAACGTCAAGGCGGACGCGTATGACGAG
Source organism: Actinoplanes sp. NPDC026623 (assembly GCF_040638275.1). Classification (NCBI taxonomy): domain Bacteria; kingdom Bacillati; phylum Actinomycetota; class Actinomycetes; order Micromonosporales; family Micromonosporaceae; genus Actinoplanes; species Actinoplanes sp. NPDC026623. The sequence goes on from NZ_JBEZXZ010000081.1 coordinate 4,553, forward strand.
GCCGACGCGGATCGGCTGCGGTTCTGGGAGAAGCAGGCCGGACGGCTCAGCTGGGCCAAGCAGTGGGACCAGGTGCTGGACTGGTCCAACGCCCCGTTCGCCAAGTGGTTCGTCGGCGGCGAGCTCAACATCGCCTACAACTGCGTCGACCGGCACGTCGAGGCCGGCAACGGCGACAAGGTCGCGATCCACTGGGAGGGCGAGCCCGGCGACAGCCGCACGATCACGTACGCGGACCTGCTGAAGAGCGTGTCCCAGGCGGCGAACACGCTCACCGAGCTCGGTGTGACCGCGGGCGACCGGGTCGCGATCTACCTGCCGATGATCCCGGAGGCCGCGGTCGCGATGCTGGCCTGCGCCCGGATCGGCGCGCTGCACAGCGTGGTCTTCGGCGGCTTCTCCGTCGACGCGCTCGCCACCCGCATCCAGGACGCCGACGCCAAGCTGGTCATCACGGCCGACGGCGGCTACCGGCGCGGCAAGCCGTCCGCGCTCAAGCCGACCGTCGACGAGGCCGTCGCGCAGTGCCCGAGCATCGAGCACGTGCTGGTCGTCCGGCGTACCGGGGAGGAAGTGGCCTGGGGGGAGAAGGACCTGTGGTGGCACGAGACCGTCGAGCGGGCCGACGGCCGGCACGAGGCGCGGGCCTTCGACGCCGAGCACCCGCTCTTCATCCTCTACACCTCGGGCACGACCGGTAAGCCCAAGGGCATCCTGCACACCACCGGCGGCTACCTGACCCAGGTGTCCTACACGTTCAACGCGGTCTTCGACATCAAGCCGGAGAGCGACGTCTACTGGTGCACCGCCGACATCGGCTGGGTCACCGGGCACTCCTACATCGTCTACGGCCCGCTCTCCAACGGCGCCACCCAGGTCATGTACGAGGGCACCCCGGACACTCCCCACAAGGGACGGTTCTGGGAGATCATCGACAAGTACCGGGTCAGCATCCTCTACACCGCGCCCACCCTCATCCGCACGATGATGAAGTGGGGCGACGACATCCCGGCCAAGCACGACCTGTCGTCGCTGCGGCTGCTCGGCAGCGTCGGCGAGCCGATCAATCCCGAGGCCTGGATGTGGTACCGCGAGCACGTCGGCCGCGACACCTGCCCCGTCGTGGACACCTGGTGGCAGACCGAGACCGGCGCCATGATGATCTCGCCGCTGCCCGGCGTGACGGCGTCGAAGCCCGGCTCGGCGATGACCCCGCTGCCCGGCGTGTCCGCGGACGTGGTGAACGACGAGGCGCAGTCGGTGCCGAACGGCGGCGGCGGGTTCCTGGTGCTGCGCGAGCCGTGGCCGTCGATGCTGCGCACGATCTGGGGTGACGACCAGCGCTTCATCGACACGTACTGGTCGCGCTTCGGCAAGGGCGCCGGCGTGGGCGACGAGTGGATCTACTTCGCCGGCGACGGCGCCAAGAAGGACGACGACGGCGCGCTCTGGCTGCTCGGCCGGGTCGACGACGTCATGCTGATCTCGGGCCACAACATCTCCACCACCGAGGTGGAGTCGGCGCTGGTGTCGCACCCGTCGGTGGCCGAGGCGGCGGTGGTGGGCGCGACCGACCCGACGACCGGTCAGGCGATCGTGGCGTTCACAATTCCGCGCGGAAATGTGGACGCCTCCGGCGACCGGGGCGAGCAGTTGATCCAGGACCTGCGCAACCACGTGGCCAAGAAGCTGGGCCCGATCGCGAAGCCGCGCCAGATCATGCTGGTGGCCGAGCTGCCCAAGACCCGGTCCGGAAAGATCATGCGGCGCCTGCTCAAGGACGTTGCCGAGCACCGGTCGCTGGGCGACGTCACGACGCTGCAGGACTCCGCCGTGATGGACCTGATCTCCTCGGGCATGCAGGAGAGCAAGTCCGAAGACTGAGATAATTATCTATTAACGGCGGCAGACCTGGGATCGTAGGGTCTGCCGCCGTTTCAAGGCTACGGCCCAATTTCTGGCATATGCCGGAGCTTGCATTATGGAAAAACCATAACGGGTCTCTATCGCTCATCAATGTCGCCAACCCCTTCCGGGACATCGGTGCGTTTGCATACGTTCACGTGAGCCTCGAATCCGAGGCCGATTGCCGCCGTCCGCTGCACCCAGCGTGCGGTCACGTCAACGGAGGTACACGTAGTGCGTAAGGTGGTCGCAGGACTACTGGGCGCCGCGATTGTCACCAGCGTCGGGGTCATGGCCCCGGTCGGTGCCAATGCAGCCCCACCGGTCGATCCCGCCCCCGTCGCCGGTGCCAACTCGGCGCCGGTCGACGATCTGCCGAACCCGCTCGAGGACAAGCGCCGCTCGCTGCGCGAGGCCGCAGTTGCGGACGTCGTCAGCGGCAAGGCCAAAGCGGTGACGAAGAACGGCAGCACGGTCGTCAAGGTCGGCCGCACCCAGGGCTCGGGCGTGACCAACCGGTCCATGCCCAAGGCCGGCAAGGACCAGTACGTCGAGGTAAGCCGCGAGCGGACCGACCGGATCTTCGTGATCCTGGCCCAGTTCGGCAACGAACGGCACCCGAGCTATCCCGACGTGGACAGCAACCCGGCGATCCCCGGACCGACCACCTTCGAGGGTCCGCTGCACAACAAGATCCCGGCGCCGAACCGCGCGGTCGACAACTCGACCGTCTGGCAGCCGGACTACTCGCCCGCCTTCTACCGCAAGCAGTACTTCGGCGAGGGCAACGGCGTCGAGTCGGTCAAGACCTACTTCGAGAGCCAGTCGTCCGGCCGCTACTCGGTCGACGGCGAGGTCACCGACTGGGTCAAGGTCAACTACAACGAGGCCCGTTACGGCCGCGACCTCTGCGGCAGCAACGTCTGCAACAACACCTGGGCACTGGTGCGCGACGCCGCCAACAAGTGGGTCGCCGACCAGCAGGCCGCCGGCCGCAGCGACGCCGACATCGCCGCCGACATGAAGTCGTTCGACCAGTACGACCGCTACGACTTCGACGGCGACGGCAACTTCAACGAGCCCGACGGCTACATCGACCACTTCCAGATCGTGCACGCCGGTGGCGACGCGGCCGACGGTGACCCGCAGCAGGGCGAGGACGCCATCTGGAGCCACCGCTGGTACGCCTACGGCACCGACCAGGGCCGCACCGGCCCGTCGGGCAACCTGCTCGGCGGCACCCAGATCGGCAACACCGGCATCTGGATCGGCGACTACACCATCCAGCCGGAGAACGGCGGCCTGAGCGTCTTCGTTCACGAGTACACGCACGACCTCGGCCTGCCGGACGACTACGACACCTCCGGTGGCGGCGACAACAACAACGAGCACTGGACGCTGATGGCGCAGAGCCGCCTCAGCGCCAAGGACGACCAGGGCATCGGCACCCGCCCGGGCGACCTCGGTGCCTGGAACAAGCTGCAGCTCGGCTGGTTCGACTACGAGACCGTCGTGGCCGGTCAGTCCAAGACGCTCAACCTCGGTCCGCAGGAATACAACACCGCGAAGGCACAGGGTGCGGTCGTGGTCCTGCCCGACAAGGAGGTCACGACCGATCTCGGCGCGCCCTACGCGGGTGCCGGTCAGTTCTTCTCCGGTAATGCGGACGACCTGAACAACTCGATGAGCAAGAGCATCGACCTGACCGGCAAGACCACCGCGGCGGTCACGCTCAAGGGCCGTTACGACATCGAGGCCGACTACGACTACCTGTACTTCGAGGCCTCGGACGACAACGGCGCGACCTGGAGCCGGCTGGACGGGACGCTCAACGGCGCCGCGTTCCCGAAGGACGCCAGCGGAACGCCGGCGCTGACCGGCAGCACCGCCGGCGCCTGGTCCGACATCGCGGTCCCGCTGAACGCGTACGCGGGCAAGAAGATCACCTTCCGCCTGCACTACCTGACGGACGGTGGCGTCTCCGAGGGCGGCTTCTTCGGCGACGACGTGACCATCACCGCGGACGGCGCGACCGTGCTGGCCGACGGCGCCGAGGGGGCCACCACCTGGACCCTCAGCGGGTTCTCGATCGTCGGCGCCACCTCGACCGCGACGTTCGACAACTTCTACATCGCGGGCCACCGCAGCTACGTCTCGTACGACAAGTACCTGAAGACGGGCCCGTACTTCTTCGGCTACCTGCCGGCGAAGCCCGACTACGTCGACCACTACGCGTACCAGGAGGGTCTGCTGATCTCCTACTGGGACACCTCGCAGGTCGACAACAACACCAACGTCCACCCGGGTACGGGCCGCAACCTGTACATCGACAGCCGGCCGGCGCCGTTCTACAACATCGAGGGCCTGCCGTGGCGCGCCCGCATCCAGGTGTACGACGCGCCGTTCAGCCTGAAGAAGGCCGACTCGTTCACGCTGCACATCAACGGTAAGGCCAGCTACATCCGGGGCCAGGCCGCGCAGCCGCTGTTCGACGACACCAAGAAGTACTTCTACACCGAACTGCCGAACCAGGGCGTCAAGCTCCCGGCCGTCGGCGTGAAGATCAAGGTTGTCGACGTGAACGGCACCTCCCTCAAGGTCAAGATCAGCTGATCCACCGCACCGCACAGCGGCGCCCGGGAAGTCACTTCCCGGGCGCCGCCTCGCGTTGGGAACCGCCCGCACCCGGAAGACGTCGGAGGGTAATGGCCAAGAACCGCGCCCTGATCGTCGTCCTGGTGACCACGCTGCTCGCCGGTTGCGCCCAACCGGCCGAGCCGGGCCGGGCTCCGCTGCCTACGCAGCCGCGGGCGACCGCGCCGCCGAGCGAGCCGACCGATTCGTTCCAGCAGAACGATCTGATCGTCGGCACGGTCAACCGCGGCGGTTCCGGCCCCTGCTACGGCCTGATCACCGACGACGGCAGGCAATTCGCCCTCTACGAGAATCGGGGCCGCGAATTGGTCAAGGGCACCCGGATCCAGGTGCGCGCCGAGCCCTCACTGCTGCGGATCGACTGCGGAACGGGCGAACTCTTCCAGGTGACGGCCCTGGACGTGCTGAACTGACCCTTTGTCCATCAACGCAGAGTCACTTCGCGTAAAGATCTACTTTCAATTACCACAGGCACTTCCATACATCGGAGTGTTTGCATACCTTCACGTGAGCCCCGAATCGCGGGGCCGTTTACCGCCGTTCCGCTGCACACAGCGAACGGTCACGTCAACGGAGGTACGTAGTGCGCAAAGTAGTCGTGGGACTACTCGGCGCCGCTATGGTCACCAGCGTCGGGATCATGCTCCCGGCTGCGGCGATCGCGGCGCCCCCGGTGGATCCGGCTCCGGCCCAGGCCAGCAAGAAGACCCCGGTTGACGACCTCCCGAACCCGTTCGAGGACAAGCGTCGCGAGCTGCGCCAGGAGGCCGTCAACGGCATCCTGAAGGGCACCGTCAAGACCCAGAAGCGCGGCGGCAGCACCGTTGCGAAGATCGGCCGGACCCACGGTGGTGGCGAGACCCACCGCAAGGTCGGCCGGTCCGGCCAGGACCAGTTCGTCGAGCTCGGCCGCGAGCGGACCGACCGGATCTTCGTGATCCTGGCCGAGTTCGGCAACGACCGGCACCCGGACTACCCGGACGTCGACAGCGACCCGGCCACGGCCGGTCCGACCACGTTCGAGGGCCCGCTGCACAACAAGATCCCGTCACCGGCCCGCAGCACCGACAACACCACCGTGTGGCAGGCCAACTACGACGCGGACCACTACCGCAAGCTGTACTTCGGCAAGGGCAAGGGCGCCGAGTCGCTCAAGACCTACTACGAGACCCAGTCGTCCGGGCGCTACAGCGTCGACGGCGAGGTCTCCGACTGGGTGAAGGTCAAGTACAACGAGGCCCGTTACGGTCGCGACTGCGACGTGCACGGCGTCTGCACCGACACCAACATGTGGGCGCTCGTCACCGACGCCGCCAACAAGTGGGTCGCCGACCAGAAGGCCTCCGGTCGCACCGACGCCCAGGTCAAGGCCGACATGGCGAGCTTCGACGTCTGGGACCGTTACGACTTCGACGGCGACGGCAACTTCAACGAGCCCGACGGCTACATCGACCACTTCCAGATCGTCCACGCCGGCGGCGACCAGTCCGACGGCGACCCGCAGCAGGGCGAGGACGCCATCTGGGCGCACCGCTGGTACGCGTACAACACCTCGGCCGGCATCACCGGCCCCGCCACGAACAAGGCGGGTGGCACGCAGATCGGCAACACGGGCATCTGGATCGGTGACTACACCGTGCAGCCCGAGAACGGCGGCCTGAGCGTCTTCGCTCACGAGTACGGCCACGACCTCGGCCTGCCGGACGACTACGACACCTCCGGCGGCACGAACAACAACAGCGAGTTCTGGACCCTGATGGCGCAGAGCCGTCTCTCCGGCGCCGGCGAGCCCCTCGGCACGCGCCCGGGAGACATCGGCGCCTGGAACAAGCTCCAGCTCGGCTGGCTCGACTACGAGACCGTGGTCGCGGGTCAGAAGAAGACCCTCGAGCTCGGCCCGCAGGAGTACAACAGCAAGAAGGCGCAGGCCGCGGTCGTGGTCCTGCCGGACAAGGAGGTCACCACCGACCTCGGCGCGCCGTTCGCCGGTGCGAGCCAGTACTTCTCCGGCAACGACGACAACCTCAACACCACGCTGACCAAGTCGGTCGACCTGACCGGGGCCACCTCGGCGTCGCTCGACCTCAAGGGCCGCTACAACATCGAAGAGGGTTACGACTACCTCTACTTCGAGGCCTCCACGGACGGCACCAACTGGACCGCGCTCAACGGCACGGTCGACGGTGTCCCGCTGGGCGTCGACGGCGCGGTGCCGCCGCGTCCGGCCCTCGGCGGCGACAGCGGTGGCGCCTGGAAGAACATCAGCCTCCCGCTGACCGCGTACGCCGGCAAGACGGTGCAGGTCCGCCTGCACTACATCACCGACGGTGGCTTCTCCGCCGGCGGCTTCTTCGGTGACGACCTGACCGTCACGGTCAACGGCACCGCGGGCGCCGTCGACGGTGCCGAGGGCATCCCGACCTGGACCGCCGCCGGCTTCAGCGTCGAGGGTTCCGCGATCACCGCCGATTACGACAACTTCTACATCGCGGGCAACCGCACCTACACCTCGTACGACAGGTACCTGAAGACGGGCCCGTACAACTTCGGCTGGGCCACCACCAAGCCGGACTGGGTCGAGCACTTCTCGTACCAACAGGGCCTGCTGATCTCGTACAACGACACGTCGGTCGCTGACAACAACGTCAACGTGCACCCCGGCTCCGGTCGTAACCTGATCATCGACAGCCACCCGGCACCGCTCTACAACCTCGAGGGCGCCGCGTGGCGTTCGCGGATCCAGCTTTACGACGCGCCGTTCGGCACGCAGAAGGCGGACTCGTTCACGCTGCACCTCAACGGCAAGGCCAGCTACATCCGCGGCCAGGCCGGGCAGTCGACGTTCGACGACACCAAGAAGTACTTCTACGACGAGATCCCGTGGGCCGGCGTCAAGCTGCCGGCCGTCGGCGTCAAGATCAAGGTCGTGAACCAGAAGGGCACCTCCCTGAAGGTCAAGTTCTCCTGACCGACCCGCACCACAGCGACGCCCGGGAGCCTCGGCCCCCGGGCGTCGCCCCTTTCCGGCGCCCGCGGGAACCCGCGGCCGCGAAACCGGGTCTCACTCACGGAGGTGCGTCATGATCGCTTTTTCCCGTACGGCCGCAGCGACGTTCCTGGCCCTGGGCCTGCTCACGGCGTGTTCCGAGCCTGAGGTGGCTCCAGGCACCTCCGTGCCGGTCCAGCCCAGCCAGGCCCCGTCGCTCAGCGTCCCCCCGGCGGCCTCGCACACGGCCCGGATTCCGAGCGAACCCGAAGGCACGGTGCCCACCGGCACGCCGCCGTCCAGGCCCGCCGGGATCCCCAAGACGCCGACGGACATCGTGCACACCGCCGGGCTGGTCGAGGGCACCGTCACCCGCGGCGGGACCGGGCCCTGCTACGGGCTGGTCACGTTCGACGGGGTCGCGTACGCGATGTATTCGGACTCCGGCGTCAAACTGATCGAGGGTGACCACATCCGGGCCCGCCTCACCCCCGCGAAGCTGCGCATCTTCTGTGGCGAGGGCATCGCGGTAAGCATGGGCGCCGTCCAGCATTTCCCCTAACCCGTACGCTGTTTCGCATGAGTGCCCAGGTGGACGAGGCGTGCGTACTGACGGAGGGTCCCTGGACCCACCGCTCCGTCGGCGCCAACGGCAGCCGGTTCCACGTCGTCCAGGCGGGCACCGGGCCGCTCGTGCTCCTGCTGCACGGCTTTCCCGAGTTCTGGTGGACCTGGCGCGACGTGCTGACCCGGATCGCCGACGCCGGCTTCCGGGCCGTCGCGATGGACCTGCGCGGCTACGGCGCCAGCGACAAGCCACCGCGCGGCTACGACGGCTACACGATGGCGGCCGACGTCACCGGCCTGATCCGGGCGCTGGGCGAACGCTCGGCGATGATCGTCGGCGCGGGCGCGGGCGGCATGATCGGCTGGGCGGCGGCGGCGTTCCACCCCAAGATGGTGAGCCGGCTCGTGGTGCTCGGCGCCGCGCACCCGCTGCGGCTGCGCGCGGCGCTCTTCTCGGACCCGCGCGGCCAGTTCGCCGCCAGCGCGGGGGTGCTGCGCTTCCAGGTGCCCCGCTACGAGCACGTGCTGACCAAGGACGACGGGGCCCTGATCGGCGAGCTGATCCGGCAGTGGAGCAGCCCGAGGTGGGCCGAGACGCCCGAGTACGCGGAATTCGTCGCCCGGTGCCGGGAGGCGATGCAGATCCCGCAGGCGGCGTTCTGCGCCCTCGAGGCCTACCGGTGGGTGTTCCGGTCGGCGCTGCGGCTGCAGGGCTACCGGTTCGTCAAGCTGATGCAGAGCCCGCTGATCACGCCGACGCTGCAGATGCACGGCGCCCTGGACACGGCGGTGCTGCCGCGGACGGCGCAGGGCTCGGGCCGCTACGTGATCGCCCCGTACGAGTGGCGCCTGATCGACGGCGCCGGCCACTTCCTGCACCAGGAGGCGCCGGACGTGGTGACCGGCGAGATCCTGCGCTGGCTCAAGACCTGAGGGGTGTCCCGCCGATCATGGCGTCGCCGTCGCGAGCGGGGTGGGAGCTGGGCCCGGCGCGGGCCGCACCTGGCCGATTACTGGCGCTAGACCCGGTGCTCGTAGAGCTCGGTGACCTCGTGCGCGGGCGCCCAGCCCTGGTAGACCCCGAAGTCGAACTCCTCGAGACTCAGGTCGCGCGCGACCGGTGCCCGGCCGCCGGTGTATTCGAGGCGCAGCCAGGAGTCGGCCTCGGCCAGCACGATGAACGGCTCGCCGCGCCACGAGCAGGTCGTGCGGACGTACACCAGGTCGGTGAACTCGCCGGGCTCGAGCACGCGGACGTACCGGCCGGGCCGGGCCTCCTCGAAGCCGTCACCGGGCTCGGGAGCGTAGATCCGCACGTTCTCGCCGTCGGGTGCCGCGTCGTATTCCCGGCCGTGCCAGGTCACCACGTAGCCGTCGCGCATCACTGCTCTCCGACCCGGCGCCACACCGGCGCGTCGCAGTCAAACGTCGCGACGATCTGCATGTCGCCGTCGGCGTCCATCCGCCACAACTCCGCGCCGTGCGGCAGCCGCACACTGTCCACCTTGAACTCCGCGATGACGTCCTTGCCCTCGCCGGGCGCGAAACCGTTGCCCCGGAACGGCGAGCGCTCGATGACCCAGCCGTCCATGGCCCGCAGCGCCTGCTCGCTCTGCCCGCCGTACGGGATCCGGTAGAGGCTGGGGCGGTGTGCCGGCCACCGGAGCACGTAGGCCTCCTTGGCGTCCGGCTGGTAGGGCGAGCCGTCGTAGATCAGGCCGAGCGCCGCGAAGAGCTCGACCGGCGATTTCAGGTGCTCGACCTCGCCGGCCCGGTGCACGAACCCGGCGACCCGGTCGTAGCCGCGCTCCAGGTAGTAGTCCACCTGCTCGGCGGGGACGGCCTTCTGCATGGTGGTCAGCGGCGCGGACGGCTCGGTGGGCCGCTGCGGCGCAGTGGCGGACTCCGCGGGCGCGTCGGCGGGATCGCCGCCGAGCCCGGCCTCGACGGCCCAGGCGGCGAGGGCGATCACCTGCGGACCCGGGTATCGGGCGCCGATCACCGACGTCGGGTTGACCGCGAACGACCAGGCCGGGTCGGGCCAGTTGCGGATCAGGTCGACGAAGCGCACGGCGACGGTGCGTGCCGGCTCGGCGAAGTGCTCGGCGAGCCGGTCCCGGCTGGTGAAGACGACCAGGTAACGCTCGCCGTCGGTCTCCTCGGTCCGGAAGGCGAAGCCGGACTCGCCGGGCGCGCTGCCCGGCCGCGAGTTGGGCGCGACCGGCACGAGCACCGTGGCGAGCAGCAGGGTGGAGAGGAAGGCGTCGGTGCTGATGCCGTCCACGGCCTGGATGAGGTCGCGCTCGACGTCGTTCGCGGGGACGAAGTCGTCCTCGTCCGGTTCGGGGCCGGCCGCCGGGGCGCCGGCGGTCGACGCGACGGTGGGGCGCACCGCCAGGGGAGCCGGCTTGGGAACCGCCGGGCCTGCGCCCGGGGAACGGCCCGCCCCGGCCGCGCCGGGGATGACCGGCGGGGCGATGCCGGCCCGCGGGGCCACGGTCGGCGCCTGAGCGGCCGGTGCCGGCTGGTCGCCCGTCGGCGCGCGGACTCCGGCCGGGGCCTGAGCGGCCGCGGACAGCGGTTGCGCCGACGGCGGGGTCATCCGGCCGGACGACGCCGCGTCGAGATCCTGACCCGGCGCGTCGTCCTGATGCGGCTCGGCGGACTCGTCGGCGGTGGCCGGTGCGCTCTCGGCGTCGTCCGAGGGCGGCGGGATGTGGGCCGGCAGCGGGGGCGTCTGTGCCATCGGGGTGCGCGTCGGCAGCGGCGAGTCGGGGCGTTGCAGCACCGGCGCCGCGGGCTCGCCGGAGGTGGCCCGGCTCGTCGCCGCGCCGCCCATTCCGGAGCGGCTGCCCAGGGCGTCGAGGGCGCTCGCACCGCCGGTCCGCGACGCCAGGGCGTCGAGGGCGCTGGGCATGTTCGGCCGGAGGGTGCCGCCGGCCGGAATGGCGGGCGGCGCGTAGGCGGCGGGCACTTCGACGCTCGGCGCACCGGCCTCGCCACCGGGCCGCTGCGGCGCCGGGCCGGGCTCGGCCGCGAGGCCGCCGGGCTGCACCGCGGCGGCGCGGTCGGACACGCCGAAGCCGTTGAACTGGCCGCCGGGGATGCCGTTGCCCCGGCCGCCCGGGCCCTGTGGGGTGCCGGGCACGCGCGAGGGAAGACCGCTGGGCAGCACCCCGCCGGGGGTACGCAGCGGCAGGCCGCCCGGGCCCGCCGGGGCTCCCGCGGCGGCGGGGTGGCCGGGCGCGTTCGACGGAGGCGCGGAGGCCGGCACCGGACGACCGGCCGGGTGTACGCCGGGAGGAACAGCACCGGCGCCCGCCGGAGCCGAGCCGCCCGGAGGCGGACCACCATAAGCAGGGCCCCCGTAGGCCGGGCTGCCGTGCGCCTGACCGCCGTGAGCCTGACCGCCGTGAGCCTGACCGCCGTGAGCCTGACCGCCGTGAGCCTGACCGCCGTGAGCCTGACCGCCGTGAGCCTGACCGCCAGGCATCTGACCGCCAGGCATCTGACCGCCGTAAGCCTGGCCGACGGGCGTCGGGCTGCCGTAAGCCGGGCTGCTGGGCGCCGGAGTGCCGTAGGCCTGGCCGCCGTAGGCGGAGCCGCCCGCCGGACCCTCGGACATCGGGGTGCCGGACGAGCGCACGCCGGAAACCGGAGCGCCCGACATCGGCCGGTCTGTCATGGGGCCGCCGGGCTGTCCGGCAGCCGAATATCCCTGTGCCGCCGCCGAGTAACCCTGTGCCGCGGCGTTCGCCGCCAGGGTCGCGGCCGCGTGCAGGTCCTGGATGCGCTCCGGGGCGTTGCTGCCCTCGCGGCCCGGGCCGCGGGTCGGCAGGCGCAGATCGCCACGGGACAGCTGAGCCACGAACCAGGCCGGCAGGTATCCCTCGATCGGCAGGCCGGGATTGACCGCCAGCCACCACTCGAGATTGGGCCAGGTGTCGGCCAGCTCCGTGTAGGCCACCCGGCGGGCCGAGCCGGTGTAGTCGGCCAGGCAGGCCTGCAGGGCCGACGGGGAGGTGAAGGCCAGCACGTGTGTGCGGCCGCCGGTGCTCCACGTGCCCCAGCCGAGCGGGGCGAGGCCGGCAAGGGCGTCCGCCGAGACCGGCAAAAGCAGGTCGACCCCGGCGAGAATACGGAAGTAGGACTCCTGGTCATCGGTGCGCAAGGCGTTGCGCATCGCGACCTCGGCATCCGTAGCCGGTTCCCACTCGGTCACGTCCACCTCTCCCTTCGCGGCGAACGAGGCCACCTCAACGCGTACAACCTACAAGGTCAGGCCGCGATCACAATGGGCGGATGGATGCATACAGCCAAGAAGTGGTCCGTCTGCGTGATCAAAGCGTGCCCGAAGGCGCCTACGTAGCACAGAGACACTTTCCGATGACCGAAGGTAGTCGAATGACGCGAGAAACGGCAACGGCCGAAACCGCACCTTTCGGGCGTTCCGGCCGTGCCGTAAAGATTTGGTACGCGCGGGTCAGGTGAAGCGCTTCTCCGCGTTGCTCTCGGTCGTCGCGTAGTCCTGCGCGGAATGGTCGACCGCGACCTTGATGTTCCGCAGGATGTCCTTGAGGTCGTCGGACGCCCGGGTCCACCGCTCCTGACGGGCGTAGTAGGCCGTCTGCGCCGCGCCCTCCCACGTGTCCACCAGCGGGCGGGCATCGGTCTGGAGCTGGCTGAGCTTCGTGTCGAGGTCGGTCAGCGCCTTTTGGATGTCGGCACCGGCCTGAGCCAGGGACACGAAGTTGACCTTCAGCAAGCCGTCGTTCATGAAGTGATCCTCCCCCGCCTAGTTTTCGAGCGGCAGTGAGTAGCCACCGCCACCGGACTTGGTCACCATCTGGGCCGCCGAGTCATCGGAGCTGGTGTAGCTGACACCGGAGGCCCGGATCGCCTCTGCGGTCTCCGCGAGGGCCTTGTTCAGCTTCGAGAGGTCGTTCTCATACTGGATCTTGACCTGCTCGAACGCCTTGCCGCCTCTGCCGACCCACGCGGTCTGCAGCCCGGAGAGGTCACTCATGAGCCTGGTCAGCGTCAAGGTCAACGAATTGTTGACCTCTTCGAACTGTGCGGCGGCCTTCGCCATCGCGTCGGCTTGTACCTTCGTCTCGGACACGCCGGACGTCACCCCGCTTCCTCGAATCGTCTGTCGCGCACCGGGTCCTGAATGGACGGGCCGTGCTGGACGACCACCGGAGCATGGGACGCAACCTTCAGGTTAGCCCTTTCCGCCAGGCGGTGGGGGGCGCCCCTGAGCAGCCGATTGCCCGTTCCCGTCGCCGACCGTAACGGCTTGGACGCAGTCACGGTAGCCCCGTTCGGCAAGCTGTGGACATCCCCGCCGCCCCCTGCTCAGACCGCCCGGGTCATACGATGGGGCCGCCCGGACGGGCGGACCACGGAGAGGCGGGCGCACGGTGACGGCAGATGTGGCGGGCGGCCGCGGCTTTCCCGAGCTCAGCGGCGCCGGGCAGCGACTGCCGAAGGCCCGCACCCAGCGTGTCCGACATGGACGATTGTTCGGTATTCGCACCGGTCAGTTGGTCAGCACTCAGGTGGCCGTCGTCGCCTTACTCGTCGGCGTGATCAACGGCCCGATCGCGCTCGCCGCCGGCGCCTTTCTCGCGGTGATCCTGCTCTCGGCCACCTGGCTGCGGCTGCGCGGCCGCTGGGCGTTCGAGTGGCTCGGCATCGGGATGCGCTTCGCCGGCCGGCGGCACGCCGCAGCGGTGGGGGGCGCCCCGGCGGCGCTGCTCGAGTTCGTCGCGCCGGGATCCCGCATCGAGCAGGCGGACCTGGCCGGCGACCCGGCCGCGGTCATCGTCGACGGGCAGGGCATCACCGCGGTGCTCGAGCTCGGCGACCCGAACGGGCTGCTCGCCGAGGAGATCGCCACGCTGCCGTCGCCGGCCGGGCTGCTGCCGCCGGCCGGCGGCGAGCACCCGCCCTGCCGCCTGCAGCTTCTGCTGATCGGCGCGCCCGCGCCGTCGCTGCGGGCCGGCGCCGGCACCCCGGCCAACTCCTACCGCCAGCTCACCGAGGGCCGCCTGCTCGGACACAGCCGGGCGCTGATGGCCGTCCGGGTGCTGCGTGCCGAGGGCTGGTCGGAGCAGGACCTGCGGCGTGCGCTGTCCGGCCTCGTCCGCAAGCTGTCGCGCCGCCTCGGCCCGACCCCGGCACGACCGCTCGGCGAGGCGGCGGCCCTGCGGGTCATCGCCGAGCTGGCACACGAGGACGGCACCGGCAACGGCACCGCCCAGGAGACCTGGTCGGGCCTGCGGATCGGCAGCCTGGCCCAGGCGACCTTCCGGCTCCGGCGCTGGCCCGACCTGCGGATAGAGACGTCACGCCGGCTGGTGCCGCGGTTGCTGGCGCTGCCCGCGGCCGCGACGACGGTCGCGCTGGGCGCCGGCCCGCGCTCCGCCATGGGCAACCGGACGGCGATCGACCTGACCATCCGCCTCGCGGCGCCGGACACCGGCTCGCTGTCGGTCGCGGGCGCCGCGCTGCGCAAGCTGATGTCCGCCGAGCGGGCCACCGCCCGGCGCCTCGACGGCGAGCACCTGGACGGCCTCACGGCCACCCTGCCGCTGGGCGTGCCCACCACACCGGCGCTGCCCGGCCGGCCCAGCCCCGAGGCGGCCCGCCCCGACCTGCTTGACGACCTGCGTCTGCCGATCAGCAGCGCGGGCCTGATGATCGGCAGCAACCGCACGGGCGAACCGGTCATCGCCCGGCTGTTCCGCCCCGAGCAGACCCGGGCGCTGCTGGTCGGCGGCGTCCGCTGCGCCCAGTTGCTCGCGCTGCGCGCGATGGCCCTCGGCGCCCGGGTTGTCGTGCAGACCGCCCGCCCGCAGGCCTGGGAGCCGTTCGTGCGGGGCGCGGCGGTACCCGGCGAGTCGATCGCGGTGATCCCGCCAGGGCGGACGGTGGAGATCCCGCCGGGCTCGGCGCTGCACCCGCTTCTCGTCGTGGTCGACATCGGCCCGGTCGGCGCCGACAGCCGCCCGGGCGCGGCCTGGCAGGCCACGCTGGTGGTCCGCGACGACTTCAGCCCGGCCGACGCCGACGTGGCCTCCCGGGCGGATCTGCTGCTGGTCCAGCCGCTGCGCCCGGAGGAGGCGAGCCTGGTCGGCGCGGCCCTGGGCCTGGGCGACACGGCCAAGTGGCTGACCCAGATCCGCGCGGACATGGTCGGCGTGATCAACAGGCGGGCGGTCCGCTGGGCGGCCCTGTCACAGACCCCGATCGAGGCCCAGCTGATCGGCCCGCCGGTCCGCGGCTGAGCCGACCCCGCCGGGGTCGAGCGATAAGCGGCTATTGATGGTTTTTGCCGCAACCGGCAGGCAACGACCGGGACAAGAACACGGAGTGTTTCCCGCACGACTGGACTGATCATGGCACCATCCCGTGCCATGGGCATCCTCATCCGGCTGGTGATCACCGCCGTCTCGCTGTGGATCACGACACTGGTGATCGACGGCATCCACGTCACCACCGCGTCCCTCGGCGGCAAGGTGGGCACGCTGCTGCTCGTCGCGGCGATCTTCGGCATCGTGAACGCGGTCCTGCGCCCGATCATCAAGACGATCGGCTGCGGGCTGTACGTGCTGACCCTCGGCCTGATCTCCGTGATCGTCAACGGCCTGCTGTTCATGCTGGTCAGCTGGATCGCGGACCAGTTCGACCTGGCGTTCCACGTGGACAACTTCTGGCCGAGCGCGGTCCTCGGCGCGCTGCTGGTCGGCGTCGTGAGCTGGCTGCTCAACATGCTGGTCCCGGACGGCGGGGACGACTGATTCCAGACCCGCGGTAAAGGGCCTGCGGCACGCGTCGACCGCGACGCGTGCCGTGCCGTCTTCGGGTGCCGCCGGGGTTTCCCCGAGTCGGTGCCGAGATCCGGGCGCGGTGCGACCCGAAGGCCACCGCCGACGGATTGGCCCCGTGAGCTGGGACATATGCAAGGACCGCAACCCGGGACTCGACCTTACGGTGAGTACATGGGCGAGGAACAGCGCGGCTATCTATACGGCCTCACGGCGTACGTGCTGTGGGGCTTCTTTCCGATCTACTTCAAGCTGCTGGCGCCGTCGCCGCCGCTGGAGATCCTCGCCCACCGGGTGATCTGGTCGGTCCTGTTCATCAGCCTGCTGCTGCTCGCCATGCGCAACTGGCGCTTCATCGCCCGCATCGTCCGCGATCGGCGGCTGCTCGGCGGCATCACCCTGGCCGCGGTGCTGATCGGCGTCAACTGGGCGACCTACATCTACGGCGTCAACTCGTCGCGGGTGGTCGAGACGGCGCTCGGCTACTTCATCACCCCGCTCGTCGTCGTGCTGCTGGGCGTGACCGTGCAGCACGAGCGGCTGCGCGGCTGGCAGTGGGCCGCCGTGGCCGTCGGCGGGCTGGCCGTGGCCGTGCTGACGATCGACTACGGGCACCTGCCGTACATCGCGCTGGCGCTGGCCGCGAGCTTCGGGTCGTACAGTTTGATCAAGAAGCGGCTCGGGCTGCCGCCCGCCGAGGGGCTGTTCGTCGAGTCGGCCGTGCTCGCGGTGCCCGCGCTCTGCTACCTCGGCTGGCTCAACGCGAGCGGCGGCGCCAGGTTCGGGCACGTCTCGACCACGCACACGATCCTGATGCTGCTGGCCGGGATCGCCACGGCCGTGCCGCTGCTGCTCTTCGCCGGCGCGGCCAACCGGGTGCCGATGGTCGGCCTCGGCGTCCTGCAGTACGTCGCGCCGATCCTGCAGCTGGCCTGCGGGGTGCTGCTCTTCCACGAGCCGATGCCGGCGCCCCGGCTGGTGGGCTTCGGCCTGGTCTGGATCGCCTTGATCATCTTCACCGTCGACGGCATCCGTGGCGCCCGGGCCGCCCGGGACAGAACGGCGGCTGCCTCAGCGGCCGCCACCGCCGAACCAGCCGCCGCCCTTCCGCCACGCTGACGGGAACACCCGTCAGGGGACGTCGTAGGAGAGCAGCGTCTTGTCGTCGTTACGCACCAGCGCCAGCCGGGACAGCGTGCCGCCGGTGAAGTGGGTGACGCCGGACATGGTGAACTCCTTGCCGGGCGACGCGACCCACGAGCCGAGCTGCTCGCTCTCCCGGTCCGGCCCGTACGCCATCAGCCGGATCCGGTAGGGCTCCGACTCCTCGGTGGCCCGGTTGTAGAAGCAGGCGAGGTTGACCTTGGTGCCCCCGGCGGCGCTGACCAGGTTGATGTGCGCGGTCACCGGCACCCGGTCGTTCGCCGGCGTCATCGCCACGGTCGGTCCGGTCACCGACGGGTCCGGGACGCCGGACCGGCCCATCCAGAACACCGCGCCCACGCCGACGACGAGCGCCAGGCAGGCGGCGGCCAGCGCCGAGCCGAGCACCCGCCAGCGGACCCGCCGGCGTTCCTCGCGCCGCGTCGACTGCGCGGCCATGACCAGGTCCGGCATGCTGCTGCGCCGGCTCGGTGGCGGCAGGTCGGGCGCGAGCAGCCGCTCGAAGTCGGCGGGGTCGAGCCGGCCGAGCAGGCCCGGCAGGACGGCGATGTCCGCCACCGCCTCCCGGCAGAAGGAACACGTCGCGAGGTGCCGTTCGTAGGCCGCGCGCTCCGCGGGAGAGAGGGCACCGAGAACGTATGCGCCGTCATCGTGCTCGTGATCGCACCTCATCCCGTCACCCCCATCTCGTCCAGAACAATGCGTAGCGAGCGCAGCGCGTAATGCGTGCGCGACTTGACCGTGCCGGGCGGGACACCCAGCCTCGCCGCCGCCTCAGCCACCGATCGCCCCTGGTAGAAGCACTCCACCAGGACCTCACGGTGGCTCGATGAGAGCCGGCCCAGTGCCTCAGCGACCGTCCAGGCCTCCACGGCCCGGTCCGCCTCGTCCGCGCTCGGCGGTGGCTCGGGAATCATGTCGGTGACCACCTCGCCAACCCGGACCGACCGACGCCGCCAGGCGTCGATAGCCAGGTTGCGCGCGGTGGTGAAAAGCCATGACCGGACTCCGCCGCGTTCGGGATCGAGCACCTCCGGGTAGCGCCAGGCCCTCAGCAGCGTTTCCTGTACGAGGTCCTCCGCCTGCTGCCGGTCGCCTCCGGAGAGGCGGATGGCGTGTGCGAACAGAGCATCCCCGTGTTCGTCCTGCAGAGCGCGCAGCAGCTCGGCGTCCTGATCCTCCAAGGCTGCCGACCTCCCTCGCGCGTTCCAACCCGTATTACGTGCGCAGGGGTCGGCCGGTTCAAAGGAGCCTTATGTCTGCAGTTCACTCATGCTGCGGGGCGATCATGCGGTGGCGGCGTCGCCCGTCGACAGTGCTTCCGCGACGTTGCGGGCGGCGGCGGTCAGCTTGGCCCGGACCACCCGGGCGGACGTCAGCATCTCGGCGGCCGGAAGGGCGCACGCGAGCACGAGCCGGCGCTCCATGTCGCGGTCGGAGACGACGTTGACCGCGGCACAGGCGAGTCCCTGCCGGAACTGGCCCATCTCGAGCTGCATGCCGCGCCGCTCCCCCGCGGCCAGGTCGGCCTCGAGCGCCTCGGGCGAGATCAGCGTCGCCGGCGTGAAGGCCCGCATTCCCCAGTCGCGCAGATAGCGGGCGCGCTGGTCGGCGGTCAGGGTCGCGAGCAGGGCCTTGCCGAGTGCGGTGGCGTGCCCGCCCTCGTCGAAGCCGGGCACCATCTCGTCCATGAACGGGGAACGGGCGCCCTCCGCGCAGGCGGTGACGGCGATCCGGCCGCCGACGAAGCGGCCCAGGTAATGGCTGTAGCCGGTCTCGATCGCGGCCCGGCGCAGCGCCTCACCGACCGACGGCGGGCCACGGAACGCGGAGACGAGCTCGCGATAGCGGTCCGCGATCTCCAGGCCGACGATGTACGTGCCGTCTTCCCTGCGGATCACGTAGCCCTCGTAGGCCAGGGTGCGGACGAGGTGATAGGTCGTCGCGACGGTCAGCTCGCACCGCCGGGCGATCTGTTTCACGGTGAGTCCACGCGGGGCCCGACCCACCGATTCGAGCACACGCAGGGCGCGTGACACGCTCCGGATGAGATCTGACGGCTCCGCCAGGGGGTCGCGCACAGCCACCTCCGACGCCGGGGACTTACACCATATGAATAATCTTCCCGGGACGGAATGCCTGAAGCGTGTCGACCATGACCGATCTTTACGGCACGTGTGGTCATTACCACTCACCGTCTTTAGATCGACGCCGCTGGGCATAACCTCCGATTGATGGCCGAGCCGCAGATCTCGCTTACCGAAAACGCCGCTACCAGCGCGAACTCGGTCAGACCGGCACGCGCGGCCATCGGCGCACTTACCACGACGATCGCCTGCACGGTCCCGGTGTTCCTCGTCGGTGGTCTCGCCGTGCAAATCGGCGACGAGCTCGACTTCACCCCGGCGGGGCTCGGCCTGGCGGTCTCGGCGTATTTCGGGGCAAGCGCGCTTGCCTCTGTACCCGCGGGCGCGCTCGTCGAGCGTTACGGCGCGACCAACATCGCGCGGGCCGGCATCGGGCTAGCCTCCGCGTCGCTGCTGGCGATCGCGGCCGTGGCGACATCACTGTGGACACTCATCGCGATCCTGGCGCTGGGCGCGGGCGCGAACGCGATGGGCCAGCTGGCGAGCAACACCAGCCTTTCGCGGCACGTGCCGACCCGCCGGCAGGGCCTGTCGTTCGGCGTGAAACAGGCGGCGATACCGGTCAGCACGCTGCTGGCGGGCGCCGCGGTGCCGGTGGTGGCGCTGACGTTCGGCTGGCGGTGGGCGTTCGTGCTGGCCGCGGTCGGTGCCGCCGGCGCGCTGCTGCTCGTACCGTCGGAGAAGAACGCGCCGCCGCGGCCGAAGGCGGGCGGCGGGGAGCGGGCCACCTCGGCCCTGGTCGTCATCGGGCTGAGCGCGACGCTCGCCGCTGGCTCGGCGAACGCGCTCGGCACCTTCCTGGTCGACTCGGCGGTGGCCCGCGGGCTGGCGCCCGCAACGGCGGGGCTGGCGCTGACGCTGGGCGGCGCGGTGTGCGTGGCGGCCCGGTTGTTCGGCGGCTGGCAGGCCGACCGCTTCCCGGCGCACCAGATCGCCGTGATCGCGGGACTGCTGGCCGCCGGGGCGGTGGGGCTGGCGCTGATGGCGGTGCCGAACCCGGTGACGCTGGTCCTGGGCGTGGTGCTGGGCTTCGGGCTGGGCTGGGCGTGGCCGGGGCTGATGAACTTCGCGGTGGTCCGCCTGCACCCCCAGGCGCCGGCGGCGGCCACCTCGATCACGCAGACCGGGGTCTACGCGGGCGGCTGCCTGGGCCCGCTGGTGCTGGGCGCGCTGGCCGCCGGTGCCGGCTATCCGATGATGTGGACGGCCGCGGGAATCGCGATGCTGATCGCGGCCGCGGCGATGGTCGTCGGGAGCCGAATGCTGACCCGCCACGCCGCGGTCACCACCGCGGCGTTCTGACCCGTCACGGCCCGGCTCAGGCCCCCCGGGCGGCTCAGCTGGTGCGGTCGGCGATGAAGTCGCACAGCGACTCCATCGCACGGCGCGGCGAGCCCGCCGGCAGCGGAGCGAGCTGGGCCCGGGCGTCCTCCGCGTAGGTGCGGACGGTCTCGCGGGCCAGCTTCATCGCCGCGGACTCCCGCAGCAGCCCGAGCGCCTCGGCGTGCAGCGCGTCGTCGACGAGCGGCCCGGAGGCGAGCAGCTCGCGGAGGCGCACCGCGGCGGCGTCGGTGTCGTCGTCGGCCAGCGCGTAGAGCACCGGGAGGGTGGGGACGCCCTCGCGAAGGTCGGTGCCGGGCGTCTTGCCCGACTGCACCGACTCGGACGCGATGTCGAGGAGGTCGTCGGAGAGCTGGAACGCCATGCCGATGGTCTCGCCGTAGCCGGTGAGCGCCTCGACCTGCTCTGGCGTCACGCCGGAGAAGAGCCCGCCGAAGCGGGCCGAGGTGGCGATGAGCGACGCCGTCTTGTCGGCGATGACGCTGAGGTGGTGCTGGATCGGGTCGGACCCCCGCGGCCCCACGGTCTCGGCGATTTGCCCGTGCACCAGCCGCGCGAACGTCCGCGCCTGCAGGTGGACGGCCTCCGGCCCGAGCGAGGCGGCGATGTCGGCGGCCCGGGCGAAGAGGAAGTCGCCGACCAGGATGGCGATCGAGTTGCCCCACCGCGCGTTGGCGCTCGGCGCACCGCGCCGCACGGTGGCCTCGTCCATGACGTCGTCGTGGTAGAGGGTGGCGAGGTGCGTCAGCTCGACGACGAGCGCGGCCGGCACGATCTCGGCCCGCGACGGATCGCCCATCTGGGCGCCGAGGGCCAGGATCAGGGGCCGGAACCGCTTGCCGCCGGCGTCCATGAGATGCCGGGCGGCCTCCCCAACCAGAGGATCGGCACTGGCGACATTGCTGCGCAGCGCATCCTCCACAACAGCAAGCGTCGCGGACACCGACGCGTCGACCGCAGGGTCGATGTCGAGGCCGAGCGACGTCAGCGCGCTGTCACCGATGCTCACCACACTTTCACGATGCCATACGCCTCCGACAAGGGCTGGCCCAGGGGTGGCAACTGCAAGGTCAACAACATCGCCACGGTACGGATCCGGAAATGTCCACCGAGGCTCCCGCCCCGGGTCCGGGGAAGCTGCACGGGCATCGAAACACGGAACGCCCCGGCCAGACGGATCCGGCCGGGGCGTCCCGCGAGGAGTCGCCGGTTATCGAACGAACGTCGCGGCGTCGTTGGTGAGGTCCAGCAGCGGCGCCGGGATGACGCCCAGTGCCAGGGTCGCGACCACGCCGATCACCAGCGCGGCCGAGGTCAGGAAGCCCGGGATCGAGACCGACGGCGTCGTCTCGCCCGGCTCCGAGAGCCACACCATGACGATCACGCGCAGGTACGGGAACGCCAGCACCATGCTGGTGATCACGCCGAAGATGACGAGCCAGGTCTGCCCGCCGTCGATCGCCGCGCCGAAGACCGCGAACTTGCTCGTGAAGCCGCTGGTCAGCGGGATGCCCGCGAAGGCGAGCATGATGAACGAGAAGGCGCCGGCGAACAGCGGGCTCTTGCGGCCCAGGCCCGCCCAGCGGGACAGGTGCGTCGCCTCCCCGTCCGCGTCGCGGACCAGCGAGACGATGCCGAAGGCCGCCAGCACCGAGAACCCGTAGGCCACCAGGTAGAACATCGTGCTGGACAGGCCCTGCCGGTTGAGCGCCAGGACGCCCACCATCAGGTAGCCCGCGTTGGCGATCGAGGAGTACGCCAGCAGCCGCTTCATGTCCGTCTGCGTCACCGCCAGGATCGCGCCCACCAGCATCGTCAGGATCGCGATCACGCCGAGGACCGGCTGGAAGTTCCAGCGGACCCCCTCGAAGGCGACGTAGAGGATGCGCAGCAGCGCGCCGAAGGCCGCGACCTTGGTGCACGCCGCCATCAGGGCCGTGACCGAGGTCGGGGATCCCTGGTAGACGTCCGGGGTCCAGACGTGGAACGGGACCGCCGCGCACTTGAAGAGCAGGCCGACCGAGAGCAGCGCCAGGCCGCCGAAGAGGAGCACCTCGCTGCGGTTCGGGTCGGCCACCGCGGTGTGGATCGCGGCCAGGTCGATCGCGCCGGCGAAGCCGTAGAGCAGGGCCACGCCGAACAGGAAGAACGCCGACGCGTACGAGCCGAGCAGGAAGTACTTGAGCGCCGCCTCCTGGCTGAGCAGGCGCCGGCGCCGGGCCAGCGCGCACATCAGGTACAGCGGGAGGGAGAACACCTCGAGCGCCACGAACATGGTCAGCAGGTCGTTCGCCGCCACGAAGAGGAGCATGCCGCCCAGCGCGAAGACGGCCAGCGGGTAGACCTCGGTGGCGCCGGGCTCCCCGCTCGCCTGCTTCAGGTCCTTCTCCGAGCCGACGGTGATCGCCGCCTGCGACACGAAGGCGCCGCCCGCCTCGACGGAGCGCTCGCCGATCAGCAGCAGCGACACGAGGCCCAGCATCAGGATCGAGCCCTGCAGGAACAGCGTGGGGCCGTCGATCGCGACCGCGCCGCCGATGGTCAGCGTCCGGGTGTCCCGGCCCACGATCACCGCGACCAGCCCGGCGGTCACGGCGGCCAGGGCCAGGCTGAGCTGGATCACGTTGCGGTGCCGGCGCGGCAGGACCGCCTCGAGCAGGATGCCGAGGCACGCCGCCGTGAAGAGGATCAACATCGGCGACAACGCGCCGTAGTTGATCTCGGGCAGTTTGAGGTCTCCCATGGCTACGGCGCCACCTTTCCGTTCGCGACCGCCGTCGGTGCGGGATCGGTCGTGCCGACGTCCTGCATGGTTGCCTCGACCGCCGGGTTGATCACATCGGTGACGGGCTTCGGGTAGAAGCCCAGGATCAGCAGCAGGAGCACCAGCGGCGCGACCACGATCTTCTCGCGCAGCGTGATGTCCTTCTGCATGGCCGGGACCTCGGTCAGCGCCGGGTTCAGCGTGCCCTGCGTGGTGCGCTGCACCATCCAGAGCACGTACGCCGCGGCCAGGATGATGCCGACCGTCGCGATGACGGCGTAGGTCTTGTGCACGGTGAACGTGCCGATCAGCACCAGGAACTCGCTGACGAACGGCGCCGTGCCGGGCAGCGCCAGCGACGCCAGACCGGCGAAGAACAGGAGGCCGGCCAGCACCGGCAGCAGCTTGCCGGCCCCGCCGAAGTCGCTGGTCAGGGCCGAGCCGCGGCGGGCGACGAACATGCCCACGACCAGGAAGAGCAGCCCGGTCGCGAGGCCGTGGTTGACCATGTACAGCACCGCGCCGGTGCCCGCCTGGGTGGTGAAGGCGAAGATGCCGATGCCGATGAACCCGAAGTGCGCGATCGAGGTGTATGACACCAGCCGCTTCAGGTCGTTCTGCCCGACCGCCAGCAGCGCCGCGTAGATGATGCCGATGACGCCGAGCACCAGGGCCACCGGCGCGAACCAGCGCGACGCCTCCGGGAACAGCGGCAGGCAGTAGCGCAGGATGCCGAAGGTGCCGACCTTGTCGAGCACGCCGACCAGCAGCGCCGCGGCGGGCGCGGGTGCCGCGACACCGGCGTCGGGCAGCCAGGTGTGGAACGGGAAGAACGGCGCCTTGACCGCGAACGCGATGAAGAAGCCGAGGAACAGCCAGCGCGCGGTGTTGGTGTCGAACGCCGCCGAGACGTCGCTGAGCTTCTGCCAGTCGAAGGTGTGCCCGCCGACCACCCACAGGCCGATCACCGCGGCCAGCATGAAGAGGCCGCCGACCAGCGAGTAGAGGAAGAACTTGACCGCCGCGTACTGCCGCTGGGCGCCGCCGTACGAGCCGATGATGAAGTACATCGGCACGAGCATGACCTCGAAGAACATGTAGAACAGGAACACGTCGCCGGCGGCGAAGACGCCGATCATCGTGCATTCGAGGGTGAGCAGCAGGGCGAAGTACGTCGGCACGGACCGCTTGGTCTCGTCGACGTCGTGCCACGACGCCAGCATCACGGCCGGCACCAGGATCGCGATCAGCATGAGCATCACCAGGGCGATGCCGTCCGCCTCGAACGTGAACCGGGCGTCCCAGGTCGGGATCCACTGGACCGAGTCGCGGAACTGGAAGCGGTCGCCGCCCGCCTCGAAGGCGATCCACATGACGATGCTCAGCACGAGCACGGCCAGCGACCAGACCAGGGCGATCGTCTTGGCCAGCTGGGCCCGGGTCTTCGGGATGAAGGCCACCGTGGCCGCGCCCACCAGGGGGAGCAGCGTCAGGATGGACAGGAACGGAAAGTCGGTCACGCCAACCATCCAAACTGAATTGCGAGGAAGGCACCGACGACCACGACTACGCCGGTGAGCATGGACAACGCGTATGAGCGGACGAAGCCGGTCTGCAGCCTGCGCAGGCGGCCCGAACTGCCGCCGACGGTGGCCGCGAGGCCGTTCACCGCGCCGTCGATGCCCCTGTTGTCCAGGAAGACCAGCGCGCGGGTGAGGTAGATGCCGGGCCGCTCGAACACCGCCTCGTTGAAGGCGTCGGTGTAGAGGTTGCGGCGCGCCGCGGTGACCACGATGCCCGCGGGCTCGGGCTGCAGGGCGGTGCCCCGGCGGAACAGCATCCAGGCCAGGCCGGCGCCCAGCAGGGTGATGACCAGACCGGACACGGTGAGCAGCAATTCCTCGCTGCCGGTGAGCGCCGCCGCCTCGTGCTCGGGGCCGAAGACCGGCTCCAGCCAGTCCGGCACCGACGTCACCATCAGGCCGCCGGCGACGATCGAGCCGAGGGCCAGCAGCATGAGCGGCACGGTCATGATGTACGGCGACTCATGCGGCTCGTGGATGTCCTCGGTCCAGCGTTTCGGGCCGTGGAAGGTGAGGATGAACAGCCGCGTCATGTAGAAGGCGGTCAGTCCGGCACCCAGCAGGGCGGCGCCGCCGTAGAGCCAGCCCGTCCAGCCCTCGCGCTCGAAGGCCGCCGTGATGATCGGCTCCTTGGAGAAGAAGCCGGACAACGGCGGGATGCCGATGATCGCGAGCCAGCCCATCATGAAGGTGAGCCAGGTCCACTTCATGTACTTCCTGAGCGCGCCGAAGCGGCGGATGTCGACCTGGTCGTGCATGCCGTGCATGACCGAGCCGGCGCCGAGGAACATGTTGGCCTTGAAGAAGCCGTGCGCGAGCAGGTGGATGATGGCCAGCGCGTACGCGCCGCCGCCGAGCCCGACGCCGAGGAACATGTAGCCGATCTGGCTGACCGTCGACCAGGCCAGCACCCGCTTGATGTCGTCCTTGGCGGCGCCGATGACGCAGCCCATCAGCAGCGTGAGCGCGCCGACGCTGACCACGATCGTCTGCAGCGTGAGGTTCGCGCTGAAGATCGCGTTGGACCGGGCGATCAGGTAGACGCCCGCGGTGACCATCGTCGCCGCGTGGATCAGGGCCGAGACCGGGGTCGGGCCCTCCATCGCGTCGGGGAGCCAGGCCTGCAGCGGGAACTGGCCGGACTTACCGGCGGCACCGAGCAGCAGCAGGATTCCCATGATCAGCACCGTGGTGCCGGAGAGCGCGCTGACCCCGTTGAACACCTCGTCGTACTGGGTGGTGCCCAGCGTGGCGAACATCAGGAAGATGCCGATGGCCAGGCCGGCGTCGCCGACCCGGTTCATCAGGAACGCCTTCTTGCCGGCGGTGGCCGCGGAGGGCCGGACGTACCAGAACGAGATCAGCAGGTACGACGCCAGGCCGACGCCCTCCCAGCCGAAGTAGAGCATCACGTAGTTGTTGCCGAGGACCAGCAGCAGCATGGCCGCGACGAAGAGGTTGAAGTAGGCGAAGAACCTCCGCCGCCCCTCGTCGTGCTCCATGTAGCCGACGGCGTACACGTGGATCAGCGAGCCGACACCGGTGATCAGCATGACGAAGACGGCGGACAGCGGGTCGAAGAGCAACCCGAAGTCCACGTGCAGCCCGCCGACCGCGATGAAGTCCCACAGGCTCTGCTCGGCGGATCGGGCCTCGGGGTCGAGTCCGCGCAGGCTGAAGAACATCGACAGGCCGAGGACGAACGGCACGGCGACCGCCAGGACGCCGAGCCAGTGCCCCCACTTGTCGGCCTTCCTGCCGAGCAGGAGCAGGACCGCGGCGCTGGCGAGCGGAATGGCCACAAGCAGCCAGATTCCGCTCAGCAGCCCCGTCGCGTGGGCATACTCCACTGTCTGTTCCACGTGAAGGCCCCTTTAGTACTTGAGGAGGTTGGCGTCGTCGACGCTTGCCGAGCGTCGCGTCCGGAAGATCGACATGATGATGGCGAGCCCGACCACGACCTCGGCCGCCGCGACCACCATCACGAAGAACGAGATGATCTGGCCGTCGAGCGTGCCGTTGATCCGGCTGAAGGTCACCAGCGCGAGATTCGCGGCGTTCAGCATCAGCTCGATGCACATGAACAGCACGATCGCGTTGCGGCGTACGAGAACACCCGCGGCGCCGATTGTGAACAGAATCGTCGCGAGCACAAGATAGTAATCAGGTGTCACTTCGCTGAACCACCCTCTGATCGTTCCGGCTGCGCCGTCACTTCTCTGTCCTCTTCGGTGCGGCCTCGCCCGCGGTCAGCTCGCGTACGGGCAGGATCGGCGAGATGCTGCGCTCGGCGCCGTTGCCGTCCGGCAGGCGGGCCGGCACGGCGACCGACATCGTGTTCGCGTAGACGCCCGGGCCGGGCTTCGGCCCCGGGTAGGTGCCCGGCCGGAAGCGCGCCTTCATGCGCGTGACCTGGTCGGCGATCTCTTCCTTGGCGCGCTCGACGTGCGCGAGCACCATGGCACCGACGGCCGCCGTGATCAGCAGCGCGGACGTCACCTCGAAGCCGAACACGTACTTGGTGAACAGCAGCTTGGCGATGCCCTGCACGTTGCCGCCGGAGGCGCTGTTCGCCTCGGCCAGGCCGACGACGGTGGCGTCGCCCAGCGAGCGGCCGAGGCCGGTCGCGACGAGCACGCCGAAGGCGACGCCCAGCAGGATGGCGGCGAGCCGCTGCCCGCGCAGGGTCTCGATCAGCGAGTCGGACACGTCGCGGCCGACCAGCATCAGCACGAACAGGAAGAGCATCATGATCGCGCCGGTGTAGACGATCAGCTGAACCGCGCCGAGGAACGGTGCCTGGTTGATCACGTACATGAAGCCCAGGCTGACCATGGTGACGATCAGCCACAGCGCGGAGTGCACCGCGTTGCGCGCCATGACCATGCCCAGGGCGCCGAGCACGGCGAGCGGGGCCAGGATCCAGAAGGCCCAGGCCTCGCCGGTGGAGACGTGACCGGCGGCCTCCGCCGCGTAGGCGATCATCGGGCCACCTCACCCAGCGCGTCCACGGCGTCCGGCGGCGTCAGCGGCGCCCGCTCGGCGCCGACCGAGGTGCCCGGGTTGGTCAGCGCGCCGAGGTAGTAGTCCTTGTCGGTGTTGCCGAGCCGCATCGGGTGCGGCGGCTGCTCCATGCCGGGCAGCAGCGGCGCCAGGAGCTCCTTCTTGGTGAAGATGAGGTCCTGGCGGTTGTCGCGGGCCAGCTCGTACTCGTTGCTCATGGTCAGCGAACGGGTCGGGCACGCCTCGATGCACAGGCCGCAGAAGATGCAGCGCGCGTAGTTGATCTGGTAGATGGTCGCGTACCGCTCACCGGGCGAGAAGCGCTGCTCGTCGGTGTTGTCGCCGCCCTCGACGTAGATCGCGTCGGCCGGGCAGGCCCAGGCGCACAGCTCGCAGCCGATGCACTTCTCCAGGCCGTCCGGGTGCCGGTTGAGGATGTGCCGGCCGTGATAGCGCGGCGCCGGCTTCGGCGGCGAGAACGGATAGTCGGTGGTGATGACCTTGCGGAACATGTGCGCGAAGGTGACCCCGAAGCCCTTGAACGAGCCCGTGAACGTTCCCACGTCACACCTCCTTGTCTGACGTGTCGTCCGGGCTGGGGTTCGTGCCGCCGACCGTGGCCGGCTGGCGTTCGGCTACCGCGCGGCGCGCCCGCGGGCTCGGCGGCACCTGGAGGTCCATCGGCGGCACGGGGAAGCTGCCCGGCGGCCGGGCGGCGAGCTGCTCCTCGATGGAGTACACGCGCGCCTTCTTGCTGGCCGGCCAGAGCAGCGCGATGCCGAGCACCAGCACCGCCGCGACGAGGTAGACGAGCCAGCGGGCGTTGCCGTCGACCCGGGTGTTGGTGACCCGGACCCCGGCCAGGAAGAGGATCCAGACCAGGTTGACCGGGATGAGCACCTTCCAGCCGAACCGCATGAACTGGTCGTAGCGCATCCGGGGCAGGGTGGCCCGCAGCCAGATGAAGCCGAACAGCAGCAGCAGCACCTTGCCGAGCCACCAGATCAGCGGGAACCAACCGGAGTTGGCGTCCTCCCAGATGGTGATCGGCCACGGGGCGCGCCAGCCGCCGAGGAAGAGCGTCGTCGCGAACGCCGAGACGGTGATCATGTTGATGTACTCGGCGAGGAAGAACAGCGCGAACTTGAACGACGAGTACTCGGTGTGGAAGCCGCCGACCAGCTCGGACTCCGCCTCGGGCAGGTCGAACGGCGCCCGGTTGGTCTCGCCGACCGCCGAGATGCAGTAGATGATGAAGCTGGGCAGCAGCAGGACGGCGTACCAGCTGGGCGGGGTCGGGTTCCGGCCGAGGATCTCGACGGTCGACGGGTCGCTGCCGGCCTGGGCGGCGACGATCTGCGAGGTCGACATGGTGCCGGCCGTCATGAAGACCGCGACGATGGACAGGCCCATCGCGACCTCGTACGAGATCATCTGTGCACTCGAGCGCAGGCCGCCCAGCAGCGGGTACGTCGAACCCGACGCCCAGCCGGCCAGCACGACGCCGTACACCGCCATCGAGGAGCAGGCGAGCAGCACGAGCACCGAGACCGGCACGTCGGTGAGCTGCAGTGCGGTCTTGTGCCCGAACATCGACACGACCGGCCCGAAGGGGATCACCGAGAATGCGGTGAACGCCACCGTCGCCGAGATCACCGGCGCGATGAAGTAGACCACCTTGTCGGCGGTCTTCGGGATGATCTCCTCCTTGAACGGCAGCTTCATGCCGTCCGAGAGGCTCTGCAGCCAGCCCTTGGGCCCGACCTGGTTGGGGCCCGGCCGGACC
Source organism: Actinoplanes sp. NPDC026623 (assembly GCF_040638275.1). Lineage (NCBI taxonomy): Bacteria > Bacillati > Actinomycetota > Actinomycetes > Micromonosporales > Micromonosporaceae > Actinoplanes > Actinoplanes sp. NPDC026623. Next base: position 34,286 of record NZ_JBEZXZ010000081.1, read on the forward strand.
GCCATCCGGGCCACGACCTTGCGCTCGTAGTTGATCGTGAACAGCGTCAGCAGCAGCAGGATGACGAAGACACCCAGCAGCTTGATGAGCACGATCCACCAGACGTCGTTCTGGAAGGTCTCCAGCGTCGGGTCCTGTGCGTTGGCGAGAATCGCCGAGGTCATCATGAGTTCGCCCCCTGAGCGAGGATCGGACCCGGCACGCCGGCGCTGAGCCGGACCACCGCACCCGAGGTGACGCCGAGGCTGCGACGCAGCGCCGAACCCGGCGAGTTCGTGGGCAGCCACACCACCTGCGGGGGCAGATCGGTGATCGCCGCCGGCAGCGTGATCGCGCCGCGGTCGGTGCCGACCGTGACGGCGTCACCGTCGGCCACGCCGAGCGACTCGGCGAGGTCCTTGCCGATGCGCACCAGCGGGGTGCGGGCCGTACCGGCCAGCACCTCGTCGCCGTCGAGCATCGAACCGAGGTCGATCAGGTGATGCCAGGACGCGAGGACCGCCTCGCCGGCACCGGGCGACGACTTCTCGGCCGCGGCGACGCTCGGCAGGGCCGGACGGTCGCACCGGCTCGCCGGGATGCTGCCCAGCTCGCGGCGGATCGTGCCGACGTCGCCCGTGGCGAGGACGACGTCCATCAGCGCCGCGATGGCCTCGAGCACCCGGCCGTCGGTCATCGCGGTGGTGTTGAGGACGGCCTCGAAGCTCCGCAGCCGGCCCTCCCAGTCCATGTAGGTGCCGGGCTTCTCGGCGGCGGGGGCGACCGGCAGCACCACGTCGGCGCGGCGGGTGACCGCGCTCTGGCGCAGCTCGAGGCTGACCACGAACGGCACGGCGTCGAGCGCCTGCTCGGCCAGGCGCGGGTCGGCCAGGTCGGCCGGGTCCACGCCCGCCACCAGCAGCGCGCCGAGCGTGCCGTCGGCGGCGGCCGCCACGATCGCGTCGGTGTCGCGGCCGACGGTGCCGGGCAGCGCGTCCTCCTCGACGTCCCAGGCCTTGGTCAGCTCGGCCCGGGCCACCGCGTCGGTGACCGGACGTCCGCCGGGGAGCAGGTTGGGCAGGCAGC
>NZ_JBEZXZ010000082.1:0-34957 GCF_040638275.1 Actinoplanes sp. NPDC026623
AGCAGGGGACCACCGGGAGGCCCGGCGATCCCCTGCTGGGTGTCGCTCCGCTCAGGCGGTGAACCGCAGGCGACGGCGGCGCACCAGCATCAGGCCCAGGACGCCGGCGAGCAGCAGCGCGCCGCCGGCCGCGCCGAGCAGGCCGGCGTTCGCGCCGGTGATCGGGAGGCCGCCGCCGCTGCCGCCGCTGGAGGCCCGCACCGTGATCTTCGCCTTGTCGTTGCCGGGGTCACGGTCGACGAGCCTGAAGCGTTCGTGATCAGGGTCCTCGTTGATCCGGACCTCGCCCGTGCCGGCCGAGGTGTTGTCGAGGATCTCGAAGGTGAAGTCGTACAGGGTCGACGCACCCACCCCGGTCTTGCCACCGGTCGGGCTGGGGTCCGCCGCCGACATCGGCGGCACGGTGCTGCACAGCCACTCATGGGACCTCTTGACGGTCTTCTCCTGGAAGCCGGAGCTCGAGGCGGCCCCGACGTGGGTCGGATAGCACCGCCCGTCGGCGTGGGTCACGTTCAGTCCGGCCGGGACGAAGATGTGCGCATCCGGGTCGACGTTGTTGAAGATGTCGTGGTAGAGCACGCCCGGCCCGTTGTTCTTGTAGCCGATCCTGGTCTTCACCTGGTCACCCTTGGCACCGGTGACCGTCGCCCCGATCGCGGCCAGGTCCGGGCGGCGCTTGCCGCCGACGGTGAAGGTGGTGTCCTGAATGTTGTTGCCGGGGTACGCGTCGACCTGGCCGGCCGCCCGCGCACCCTTGCCCTTCTTCGGCACGGCGCGCAGCGAGACCGGGCCGCCGGTGCCCTTCTTGCCGATGATGCCGCCGACGTTGTCCCAGCTCTCGAGATCCTCCTTCCAGTCGGAGAGGGTTGACCAGCTACCGAACACGGACAGGCTGCTGCCTACGGCAGCGTCGGCCGGCACCTTCACGTGCATCGGCTTGGACATCTCATAGGTGGTGCCGGTCGCCAGCTCCTCGGTGAAGGTGCAGACCACCAGCCTTCCGTACGTGCAGTTGCTGTAGGTCTCGCCGACGAGCAGCCCCGGTTTGTCGTTCCCCAGCTCCAGCACCGCGCCCTTGACCGGGTTGGGTCCGTCGTTGGTCGTCCGCATAGGTGCCGGGAAGCTCTTGCCGGGATCGACGGTGACCCGCCCGCCGAAGCTGCCGGCCAGGTCGACCTTCTCGCCGATGGCGACCGTCGAGCGGAACGCGACAGCCGGGCCGTCGTCAAGCCGCGCGGTGAAGGCCAGCTGGCCGTCGGCGCCCAAGGCGGCACCATTCTTTCCGCGCACCGACAGCACGACAACGCCCACCATGTTCGCGCCCGGGTGGAGGCTGAGCTGCGGGTCGAGGGTCTCGCACGTGATCACCGTGCCGGCCTGGTCGCAGCGAAGGCCGCGCTTCTCGTCCATCGTCACGGTGGCGATGTCGTCGACGTCGGCCGTGTCCACGGTCACGGTCACCTTCCCCGCCACCACGGGCTTGGTGCCCGGCACGTCGACCCAGGTGTGCACCAGCCCGAGCTTGTTCTCTGTGCCGGCGGCCACCGTGAGGCCGGGGAAGTGCAGGCGCACGGCGGGACCGGCGGCCAGGGCCGGTGTGCTGGGCACCGCCACGGCGGCGGCCGCGAGGAGCGCGACCGCCGACCCGGACAGCAGACGTTTCAGATTGCGGCGCATTGTTGATTTCCTCCCCGTGACGACAAAGCCGCGTGAGCCTAATTCACGATGCCTTCTCGAGCGACCCCGTCGTTCGGCCGGATCGGTCCACCGTGGACGGCAGCAGGGGATCACCGGAAGGCCCGGTGATCCCCTGCTGGGTGTCGCTACCGCTGGTGTCAGGCGGTGAACCGCACGCGACGGCGGCGCACCAGCATCAGGCCCAGGACGCCGGCGAGCAGCAGCACGCCGCCCGCCGCGCCCACCAGGCCGGCGTTCGCGCCGGTGACCGGGAGGCCGCCGCCGGTGCCGCCGCTGGAGAGCTCCACCGCGATCTTCGCCGTGTCGTTGGCGGCGTTGCGGTCGATGTTGTGGTCCTCGATGTCGTCGTCTCCGGGCTCCTCGCCGCACTCGCAGCCGATGACCTCGTTGATCCGGACCTGGCCGGCCTTGGCGGAGGCGTTCTCGCGTACCTCGAAGGTGAAGTCGAACAGGTTCGACGCCGCCGCCTCGGTCTTGTCAACCTTGTTGAAACACAGGTACTCGGAGGCGGCCGTGACGTCCTCGTACATGTCGTCGGGGTCGGTGTCGGCCGGGTAGGCGAACGGCATGCACGCCTCGTCGACCTTGGTGGTGCGCAGTCCGGCCGGGACGAAGACGTGCGTCAGCGGGTCGACGTTGTCGAACATGCCGAGGTAGAGCGCGCCCGGCCCGTTGTTCACGTAGCCGACCTTGGCCCGCACCTTGTCACCCGCGGCACCGGAGATCGTGGCCCCGATCGCGGCCATGTCCGGGCGGCGGTCGCCGCCGACGACGAACTCGCTGACCATGATGTTGTTGTCCGGGTTGGTGTCGACCTGGCCGGCCGCCCGCAGGCCCTTGCGCGCCGGCACGGCACGCAGTGCGACCGGACCCCCGGTGCCCTTCTTGCCGAGGATCTCGTCGTCGAGGTCGAACCCGAGGTCGATGAGCTCCTTGAAGTCCGAGGGGGTGTACCAGCCACCGATCACGCTCGCGCGGCTGCCGGCGGCGGCGTCGGCCGGCACCTTCACGCGCATGGCCTTGGACAGCTCATAGGTGGTGCCGGTCGCCAGCTCGTCCTCGAAGGTGCAGGACGTGATGAGGCCGTACCGACAGTTGCTGAAGGTCTCACCCTCGGTCATCTTCGGGTCCAGGCTCTCCAGCACCAGCACCGCGCCCTTGACGGGCCGGGTTCCGGTGTTGGACACCTGCACGTCGAGCGCGGCGCTCCGGCCGGGCGCGACGGTGACCGGCTTGGCCATGACACCGGCCAGGTCGACGCCCGCGCCGATGTCGACCGTCGACTGGGACGTGGCCGCCGGGCCGTCGTCGACCTGCGCGGTGAAGGCCAGCTTGCCGTCCTCGCCCTCGGCGGCGCCGGGCTTCGCCGTCACCGACAGGGCGACCATGCCCAGCAGGTTCACGCCGGGCTCAAGGTAGAGCTCGTCGTCGATCTCGCACTTGATCACCGTGCCGGCCTTGTCGCAGAGGTCGTCGCCGTACTCGTCGAACTCGTCGAAGGGCGCCACGGTGGCGATGCCGTCGACGTCGGCCGTGTCCACGCTCACGAAGATCTTGCGGGTCACCGTCGGCTTGCCGCCCGGCACGTCGATCCAGAGATTCACGAGGCTGACCTTGGGGTCCTTGCCGACCACCGAGATGTCGGGGAAGTGCACGCGTACGGCGGGGCCGGCGGCCAGGGCCGGGGTGCCGGGTGCCGCCACGGCAGCGGCAGCGAGCAGCGCGACCGCCGATCCGGACAGCAGACGTTGCAGGGCACGGCGCATCGTGGGGTTCCTCCCGGTGATCGACAAAGCCGCGTGAGCCTAGTTCACGAAAGATCGTCGAGCGACCCCGTCGTTCGGCCAGAGCTGGTCCACCTTGACCGAAAACGGTCACCGTCTCCGGACGGGGTGGGCGGCCGCCGCTCCATAGTCACCGAATGTGTTCAGAGCCTTACTGGAATTGCCCCGGCGGCGGACAGGGTGACCACCTCGTCGACCGCCGCCAGGTCGTCCGTGCGGTGGGTGATGAGCAGGACGGAGCAATCGCCCGCCGCCGCCAGCAGGTCGCGGGTCAGCGCCGCCGCGGTCTCGTCGTCGAGGTGTTCGGTGGGCTCGTCCAGGATCAGCACCGGCGCGCCGGACAGCAGCGCCCGGGCCAGCGCGAGCCGCCGCCGCTGCCCGCCGGACAGGGCCAAACCGTGCTCGCCGACCAGGGTGTCGAGCCCGCGCGGCAGGGAGTCCACCCAGTCCAGCAGCCTTGCCGACCGCAGCGCGGCACGCAGGTCGTCCGGCGCCGCGTCGCGGCCGGCGAGGCGCAGGTTCTCGCCGATCGTCGTGTCGAACAGGTAGGCGTCCTCGCTCAGGTAGCCGACGATCCGCCGGATCCGGTCGGGCGCCAGGTCGCGCAGGTCGATCCCGTTCAGGGTGACCCGGCCCGACCGGGGGTCGAGGAAGCGGACGAGCAGGGCCGCGACCGTGGACTTTCCCGATCCGCTCGGGCCGACCAGCGCGACCCGGCCGCCCGGCACGAGCACCAGGTCGACGTCGCGCACCGCGGTGCGACCCGGCACCCAGCCCGCAGTGACGTTCTCAATACGCAGCGTGTACGGGCCGGCCGGCACCTCGGCCGGAACGGGCGCAGTGGTCACCGGGACGGGCGCCGCGAAGACCTCGGCGAGCCGGCGCAGGGCCGCCCGCGCACCGGCCCAGCGCTGTGCGGCCGGCGGCAGCGTGCCGGCGGTCTCGAACACCGCGAGCGGCGTGAGCACGACGACCGCGAGCAGCTCACCGGCGAGCTGACCGCTGCGGACGGCCACGGCACCCGCGGCGAGCCCGACGATCAGGCACAACCCGGTGCCGAACGCGGTCACCGCGGCGGAGACGCCCGCGGCGGCGGCCGAGCGCTCCTCGGCGCGGCGCAGCCGGGCGTCCACCTCGTCGAGCCGGGACAGCTGACGCGGCACCGACCCGTACGCGGTCAGGTCCGGCAGGCCGTGCAGCAGGTCCACGGTGGTCGTGGCGAGCTCGCCGCGCAGCGGGGCGAGCCGGCCGTCGGCGCGCCGTGCCGCCGCCGACTGCAGCCTCGGCACGACCACCCCGACCAGCACCAGGGCCGCGGCGAGGGTCATGCCGGCGGCCGGCAGCAGCGTGCCGACCAGGGCGACCGCGCCGGCGCCGACCAGCGCGGCCACGGCGTACGGCAGCAGCACCCGGGTCACCAGGTCCAGCACGGCGTCGACGTCGGCGACGAGGCGCTGCGCCAGGTCGGCGCGGCGGAAGTCGGCCAGCCCCGCCGGGGCGAGCCGTTCCAGCCGGGTGAACACCCGCACCCGCAGCCCGCCGAGGATCCGCAGCGCCGCGTCGTGGCCGGCGAGACGCTCGAGGTAGCGCAGGACGCCGCGACCGATGCCGCAGGCGCGGACCACGACGATCGCGACCATCAGGTGCAGCACCGGCGGGTGCTGCGCGGCGCGCGAGATCAGCCAGGCGGACGTGGCCATCAACGCGACGCCGGCGCCCGCCGCGCCGACCCCGGCGGCCACCGCGACCAGCAGCCGGCCCGAGGCGGGCCGCAGGACCGCGAGGACGTACACGCCGCGACCGCCGCCGGCGCCAGGCTGATCTCACGGTCGGCGAGGGCGATCAGCTCCGGGCGGTGCGCGGCGATGACGACGGTACGGCCGCGCGCGAGCCGCCGCACCGCGGCCAGGATGCCCGCCGCGGTGCCGGCGTCGAGATTGGCGGTCGGCTCGTCCAGCAGCACGACCGGTGCGTCGCGCAGGAACGCCCGGGCCAGCGCGACCCGCTGCCGCTGCCCGGCGGAGAGGCCGGCGCCGTCGTCGCCGAGCACGGTGTCGCAGCCGGCGAAGCCGTCCACTCCGGCCAGTCGCGCGGCACCGGCCACGTCGCCCGCCGCGCCGAGCGCGATGTTCTCCCGGACCGTCCCCGCGAACAGGTGGGGCCGCTGCGGCACCCAGGCGATCCGGGCGCGCCAGGCCTCGGGGTCCACCGCCGGCAGCGGAACGCCGCCGACGGTGACGCGGCCCGAGTCCGGCGCGACGAGGCCGAGCAGCACGGCGAGCGCGGTGGACTTTCCGCAGCCGCTGGGCCCGGTGAGGGCGACGATCTCGCCCGGTTCGATGCGCGCCGACAGCCGCAGGGCGTCGCGGTCGCGGCCCGGGTAGCGCACGACCACGTCCTCGAAGGCCAGGACGCCGGCCGGCGGGGCGGCGGTGCCGGCAACCGGCGCGGGCGTCTCGAGGATCTCGAACGCGTCCGCGGCCGCCGCCAGGCCCTCGGCGCTGGCGTGATAATTCGCGCCCACCTGGCGCACCGGCAGGTACGCCTCCGGCGCGAGGATCAGCACCAGCAGCGCGGTCCGCAGGTCCAGGTCCCCGGCCACCAGCCGCAGCCCGATGCCGACCGCGACCAGCGCCACCGACAGGGTGGCGAGCAGCTCGAGCACCAGCGACGACAGGAACGCCGTGCGCAGGGTGCGCAGGGTGAGCCGCCGCTGATCCGCGCTGATCCGGCGGATCACGCCGGCCTGCGCGCGGGCCCGGCCGAACAGCTTCAGCGTGGGCAGGCCCGCGACGACGTCCAGGAAGTGGTGCGACAGCCGGGCCAGCAACCGGAACTGACGGCGGTTCGCGGCCTGGCTGTGCAGGCCGATCAGGGCCATGAAGACGCCGATGAGCGGCAGGGTCAGCGCGATGGTCACGGCCGCGACCGGGTCGGCCGGCACCAGCCGGGCCAGGACGATCGCCGGCACCAGCGCCGCCAGCACGAGCTGCGGCAGGTACCGCGCGAAGTACGCGTCGAGCGCGTCGAGCCCGCGGGTCACCAGCGTGACCACCGCGCCGGTGCGGGCCGCCCGGTTCGCGCCCAGCGCGGCCAGCCGGGCGAACAGCAGCCGGCGCAGTTCCGACTTCGCACCGGCCGCGCAGCGTGCGGCGGCGACCTCCTGCGCCCACGCCACGAGGCAGCGCCCGGCGACCACGACGGCCAGCCCCGCGAGCACCGGCGCCAGGTCGGCGACGGCGGCACCGTGCAGGAAGACGGCCGTGATCCCGTACGCGAGCAGGGAGGCCTGGGCGACGATCAGCGCGGCGAGGGCGACGCCGAGCGCGACGGTGACCGCCAGGTACGACCGGGCCGAGCGGGCGTACCGGAGCAGCCGCGGGTCGAACGGCCTCACCGGGTCTCCCCCGCCGGGGCCGGCACGACCGGGATGTGGTCGAGGGTCAGCCGCCGGCGGAACACCCAGTAGGTCCAGCCCTGATAGACGAGCACGATCGGCGTGAACACCACGGCGACCCAGGTCATCACCCGCAGCGTGTACGGGGTGGAGGCCGCGTTCGTGGTGGTGAGGCTGTAAGCGGCGTCGATGCTCGACGGCATGACGTCGGGGAAGAGCGTGACGAACAGCGCGAACGTGGCGAGCACGACGGTCGCGCCGGTGGCCACGAACGCCCAGCCCTCCCGGCGCAGCCGGGTGGCGATCGCGGCGCCGGCCAGGCAGAGCGCGGCGACGCCCGACAGGATCCAGCCCGCCGGGTCGTGGTGGGCGGCGGCCGTCCAGAGCAGGAAGCCGGCCGCGACCACGATGGCCGGCACGGCGAGGGCGGCGGCGAGCCGGCCGGCCCGGTCGCGCATCTCGCCCCCGGTCTTGAGGGCGAGGAACACGGCGCCGTGCAGCGTGAAGAGGGCGAGGGTGGTGAGCCCGCCGAGCAGCGCGTACGGGTTGAGCAGGTCGGCAAGGCCGCCGACGTACTCGTGGTCGGCGTCCAGCCGCACCCCGCGCACGATGTTGCCGAACGCCACGCCCCAGAGCAGCGCCGGAACCAGGCTGCCGCCGATGATGCAGTAGTCCCACCGGCGCTTCCAGCCCGCATCGTCGCGCTTGCCGCGGTATTCGAAGGCGACCCCGCGCAGGATCAGCGCCACCAGGATGATCAGCAGCGGCAGGTAGAAGCCGGAGAACAGGGTGGCGTACCACTCCGGGAAGGCGGCGAAGGTGGCGCCGCCGGCGACCAGCAGCCAGACCTCGTTGCCGTCCCAGACCGGGCCGATCGTGTTGATCAGCAGCCGCCGCTCGCGGTCGTCGCGGCCCAGCACCGGCAGCAGGATGCCGACGCCGAAGTCGAAGCCCTCCAGCAGGAAGTAGCCGGCCCACAGCACGGCGATCAGGCCGAACCAGACGGTGGTGAGTTCCATGTCCCGGGCCTCTCAGTACGCGAAGGCGAGCGGTCGGTCGGCTTCCTCGTCGTCATCGTCCGGCGGCGGCGGCACCTCGGGTGCTCCGGCGCCGGCGTACTTCAGGAACAGGCCGACCTCGACGACCGCCAGCACGCCGTAGAGCAGGGTCAGGACGACCAGCGAGGTGGCGGCCTCCGCGGTGCTGACCGACGGCGAGCCGCTCTCGAAGGTCTTGAACACGCCGAAGACGGTCCACGGCTGCCGGCCGACCTCCGTGAAGATCCAGCCGAAGGAGTTGGCGAGCAGCGGCATGAAGATCGTGGCGACGGCCGAATACCACAGCCAGCGGCTCGTCGGGGTCCGGGCGCCACGGGTGGCCCAGAGCGCCGCCGCCGCTATCAGCATGGCGAGGGCGCCGAAACCGATCATCAGGCGGAACGACCAGTAGGTGACCGGCACGTACGGCGTGTAGTTGCCCGGGCCGTACTTCGCGGCGTACGCGCGTTGCAGGTTGTTGATCCCCTCGACCTCGCCGGACGGGCTGCCGGTGGCCATGAAGGACAGCAGCGACGGGATCCGGACGCTGGCCACCTCCTCGCTCCCGTCGAGCGAGCCGATGGTGAACAGGGAGAAGCCGGCCGGCTCGGACGTCTCGTAGAGCGCCTCCGCCGCGGCCATCTTCATCGGCTGCTGCTCGGTCATGATCCGGGCCTGCAGGTCGCCGGTGATGAGCACGCCGACGCCGGCGACCAGGATCACCCACGCGCCGAGCCTGAGGCTGGGCCGGAAGACCTCCTCCTGGTTGCGCTTGCGCAGGTGCCAGGCGCTGACCGCGAGCAGCACCGCGCCCGCGGTGACGAAGCACGCGGTGATCGTGTGCGGGAAGGTCACCAGCGTCGTGGAGTTGGTCAGGACCGCGCCGATGCTGTGCAGCTCCGCCCGCCCGGACTCGGCGTTGACCTCGTACCCGACCGGGTGCTGCATCCACGAGTTGGCGGCCAGGATGAAGTAGGCGGACAGCAGCGTGCCGATCGACGCGAGCCAGATGGTGGCCAGGTGCAGCCGCTTCGGCAGGCGGTCCCAGCCGAAGATCCACAGCCCGAGGAAGGTCGACTCCAGGAAGAACGCCAGCAGGCCCTCGATGGCCAGCGGCGCGCCGAAGATGTCGCCGACGAAGCGCGAGTAGTCGCTCCAGTTCATCCCGAACTGGAACTCCTGCACGATGCCGGTGACCACGCCCATCGCGAAGTTGATCAGAAACAGCTTGCCCCAGAACTTGGTGGCGCGCAGATAGTGCTCCTTGCCGGTACGCACCCAGGCGGTCTGCAGCCCGGCCACCAGCGCCGACATCCCGATGGTGATCGGCACGAAGATGAAGTGGTAGACGGTGATGATGCCGAACTGCCATCGAGCAAGGTCGAGCGCGTCCACGGAGAGTGTCCTTTCCACGATTGGCTCGAGTCTGGAGAACGCCGGCGGCGCGACGTAGGGCTGAAGGTCCCGGCACCGGGGACGATGGACCCACGCGCGCGCCGTCCTAGGAACCTGGCCTGCAGGCCTCACCGCGGGCGTCATCGAGCGGGCACCCGACGGGGTGCAGTGCCCACTGTGCATCATTTCCGCAGGTCAGGCCGGGCCATTCCGGCACTTCCACACGCCCGGATGACCGGGCGGAGCCGCCAGCTCACGGACGTCGCGCCCGCTCAGCGAAGAGTGAGCCGGAAGACCCTCGCGCCCGACGCCCACGCCGAGCGCAGATCGTTCCGATCCGGATTGCCGTCGGAGTCAAACCCGATCTTGTTGAACTTGGCGAAGTTGTGATTGTCCCGGGCGATCACGGCGTAGTTCTCGACCACGGCCGCCTCGTCCGCGAGGACGGTGACGTCGGCCAGGCGCCGCTCGCCCATGAAGCGGACCTCGATCGGCTCGCCGGTCCGCAGGTTCTTCCCCCAGGCGAACGGCGACCCGATCAGCAGAGCGCCCTCGTGCCGGGTGTATGCCACCGGCACCGAGTAGCGCCGCCCCGACTTGCGCCCCACCACATAGAGCGTGATCAGCCGCTTGCCGGCCTGCCGCGACAGGAACGGCACGCGCAGCAGCCCGCGGACGAACCTGTTCGCCACGCCCTGCAGCGCCATCGTCTCGGCCTGACCCCCGGGGCCCGAGGCTCCCGGCGACGGCCGTGACCCGGCCGGATCGTCTGTCATGCGGCGACCTTCCAACGCTGATCCCGATGCCCGCGTCCTGCCGCGAAGGCTATACCTCGCCTCACGGTGGTTGCGGCCAGTCCACCGTGTTTGTTGTCCACTCGGGATCGGGTCGCCGGACGAACATGGCGTTTTCGTGCCGGAAAATGCCGTCCTCGTCCAGATCCCTCCGGACCATCATGAAGGTCTCGGGGGTGGAGCCGGTGTGATCGGTGACGATCTCCGCGACCGGGGACGTGACCAACGTCTGACCCTCGGCCTGGGTGGTGAATGCGGCCTCCGGCGTGCCTTGCCAAGGGCCCGCGAGCTGGTGCCCCTGCGTCTGCGTGAATCCCGCCTCGCTGTCGCCGAAGGCGGAGAAGATGAGGGTGCTGCCGTTTCGCAGGGAGATCGCCGGATCGCCCATCACATTGCCCGTCTTGAGTGACCACTGCCAGGACAGGGTGCCATTTCCGGCACGCTCACCGTGCCCGTACTGCATGGAGCGTTGAGATGTGCTCAGCGCGAGGTCCGGGATTCCTTCGTCGTTGAGGGTGACGGCGATCCGGCTGTCGAAGGTCTCGTTCGGGGTCAGCGTTTCCCACGGTCCCTGATCCGCGCCGACGAGCGTCGTGTGCGCCGGACGGCCGTTCGGATCGCGGACGAAGACGTGGATGGTGTCGCCGGAGACGATGGCCGTGGGGTCGCCTTCGGCGTCGCCGCCGTCAAGGCGGCGCCAGTCGCGGTAGGTGTCGCCGTCCGGCTCGTCCTGCGTCGCGAAGAGGAGTTGCCGGCCCGCCCGCGCGAACAGCCGGATTCTGCCGTCGGGGCCGGTGACCGCGTACGAGGCGCCGGAGATCTGCGCCTCCGGCGGGTTCTCCACGGGCTCCCAATCCGTCCAGATGCCGGGATCGTGGCGCCTGGTACGCACAATCGTGCCGGCCTCCGGGTCACGCGCGAACACCTCGAGATGATGATCCCGTGATCTCATCACCACGCTGATCGGCCCCTCGAGCCGAGCGCCGTGCCGGCCGATCAGCTCCGGGTGGGTGTATTCCCAGAGCCCGAGGGCCGGCCACCCGATCCGGATCACCGGCATGTACTGGTGGTACAGCTCGCCGCCGGAAAGCTCCAGCAACTCACCGCGCCCGTCATCGTTGCGAATGAAGGCCAGCGAATACGACTTGTTCGACAGATAGTGTGGCAGCACGCATCCCACCGTCGCGCTCAGCAGGCACAGCGCGGCACATGCGCCGGTGACCCTGAACAAAAGCCGGCCAGAACGCAGCATTTCCGGAGAATATCGGCGGGCATTCCGTGGTCCGTCCCGGACACACCGGAACAGTCACTCGAAAGAAGTCCGGAACTGCTCGACGCGCGAAACCGCGGAGGGTCAGCCGGCGGCCGGCTGGAAGAGCTCGACGGGGTTGCCGGCCGGGTCGTCCAGCACGATCTGCCGGCCGCCGGGCCCGCTGACCACGTCGCTGCGGAACTCGACCCCGGCCGCGCGCAGCCGGGCCACCTCGGCGGCGATGTCGTCGACGAGCAGGTGGATGCGGTTCCAGCCGCCGGGGTGCGGGGTGCGGCCGTCGGGCATCGGCCGTCCCGCGGAGCTGGCCGGGCCGGACAGCAGCAGCCGCAGGTTGCCGCGCCGCACGTCGGCGAAGGCGGGCGGGAAGGCCGTGTTCGCCGAGAAGCCGAGGTGGGTGGTGTAGAAGTCGACGGCGGCCTGGACGTCGTCCACCAGGTAGCGGACGTGGACGGTGCCGTCGGTGTGGCTGGTCATGATCCCTCCGATGGTTGTCGAGCGGCGATGTCGTGCAGCAGGAACTCGATGCGCGTGCCGAGCTCGGCGGCGGTGCGCGCGAAGGCGGCCGGGCCGTCCGGGTCGCGCGCCGGGTCCGGAACGCTCCAGTGCGCGGCCGGCGGGTGGCCCGGGAACTCGGGACAGATCTCCCGCACCCGGTCGCACAGGGTGATGACCCGATCGAAGCGCCGGCCCGCGAATTCGTCGAAGTGTTTCGGGCGGGCGCCGCCGAGCTCGGGGAACAGCTCCATCGCGTACGGATGGAGGGGTTTGGGGTGGCTCCCGGCGCTGCAGGCCTCGACGGCCGGGCCGCCACGGCGCCGCAGCAGCGCCTCGGCCATCTGGGAACGGGAGCTGTTGCCGGTGCACAGGAAGAGCACGCTCGCGCGCACCTGTGGCGGCGGGGACGGCCGGGCCATCCGCAGGGCCGGGTGCAGCGCGGCGCCGGTCGCGGCGAGCATGGCGCCGCAGCGCTCGAGGTCGAGGCGGTAGAAGGTGTCGCGGCCGTCGGCGGTGCTGCGCCGCGCGCCGACCAGCTCCGCCTTGCGCAGCCGGCCGAGGTGGTAGGAGACCAGGCTCTGCGGCTCGTCGAGCAGGGCGGTCAGCTCGTGCACCTGCCGGTCTCCGGCGGCCAACTCGCTCAGCAGCCGCCACCGGACCGGGTGGCCGGCGGCGTGCAGGAAGGGCGGCGGATCGACCATGCGCCCAGAATACATCAAACAGATTTGATGGATTGCCGCGTCATAGGCATCCGGGCGGTTGAGCAAGGCTCAGCGGTGGGGCACGACAAGCCCGGACTCGTACGCGAGGATCACGAGCTGCGCCCGGTCGCGGGCGTGGAGCTTGACCATGGCCCGGTTGACGTGGGTCTTCGCGGTCATCGGGCTGATCACCATGCGGGCCGCGATCTGGTCGTTGGACAGCCCCTGCGCGACCAGGGCGACGGACTCGCGCTCCCGGCCGGTCAGCCCCGCAAGGCTCGCGGGGGAACCGGTGGAGAGCGGCTGGCTGACGAACCGGTCGATCAGCCGGCGGGTGATCGACGGGGCGAGCAGCGCGTCACCGCGCGCCGCGACGCGCACGGCGTGCAGGAAGTCCTCCGGCACGATGTCCTTGACGAGGAATCCGGCCGCGCCGGCGCGCAGCGCGTCGAACACGTACTCGTCCATGCCGTAGTTGGTCAGGATGACGACGTGGACGCCGGCCAGCATCGGGTCCGCGGCGATGCGCCGCGTCGCCTCGATGCCGTCGACGACCGGCATCTGAATGTCGATCAGGGCGATGTCGGGCAGGTGCTCCCTGGCCAGGGCCAGCGCCCGGCTGCCGTCGGCGGCCTCGGCCACCACCTCGATGTCGTCCTCGAGGTCGAGCAGCGCACGGAATCCGCTGCGGATCAGCGGCTGGTCGTCGACCAGCAGGACCCGGATCACGGCACCCGCTCCAGGGGCAGCTCGGCCTCGACGGTGAAGCCACCCCCGCCACGTGGCTCCGTACGCAGGCGACCGCCGAGGGCGGTGACCCGCTCGCGCATCCCGAGCAGCCCGATGCCCGGCACCGGCGCGGTGCCCGGCGTGGCCTTGCCGTCGTCGTCGACGCGTACGGCGAGGGCGTCTGGGCGGAAGTCGATCCGTACCGACGCGGTGGCGGCGTCCGCGTGCCGGGCGACGTTGGTGAGTGACTCCTGAACGATCCGGTAGACGGTCCGGTCCACCGCGGCCGGCACGTCGGGCCGTTGCCCCTCGACGGTCAGCGTCGCGTCGAGGCCGATGGTGCGCGCCCGTTCCACCAGCTCCGGCACCTGGTCGAGCCCGCGCGGCGGGGTCGTGTCGTCGTCGCGCAGCGCGCCCAGGGTCGCCCGCAGCTCCCGGAGCGCCTCGCGCCCGGCCTGCTGGATCGCCAGCAGGGCGTCCGGCACCGGTTCGCCGCGCCTGCGGGCGACGTGCACGGCGACGTCGGCCTGCAGCCTGACGATCGAGATCTGGTGGGTGAGCGAGTCGTGCAGCTCCCGGGCGATGCGCAGCCGCTCCTCGTCGGCGCGCCGCCGCGCGGTCTCCTCCCGGGTCCGCTCGGCCTGCTCCGCCCGCTGCTCGGCCTGCCGCAGCGCCTCCCCGGCGGCGCCCGCCGCGATCAGCCAGGCCAGCTCGAGGGCGCCCCGGGCCCGCGCGAACGCCTCGCCCGCGTCGTGCGGGCCCGACGCCGCGGCGGCGAGCGGGAGCGTGGCCAGCATCGCCGCGCTCACCGCGATCGTGACGGCGCGGTGCCCGGAGCGCACCGCGGCGTAGACCGCGAACAGGTACGCCACGGCGGGAACGTCGAGGCCCGCGGCCTGATATCCGACCGCGCACGACCCGGTGACGACCAGGACGGTGACCGGGGCCCGGCGGCGGGCGGCCAGCGCCAGGCCGCCGGCCGCGAGCAGCAGGTAGCCCAGCAGGTCGAGGCCCGTCGCGGGGTGGCCGCCGGACAGCCCGGTGACCAGCAGCGTCGCCGCCACGCCGACGGCGATCGCCCAGTCCGCGACGACGGCCCGGCGTGTGCCCATGCGCGCACCCTAGCCGGATGCCGCCGCGGGCGAATCCCGCCCGGGGACGAGCCGGCACTACCGCGCCCGCGGTATTTCCCCGGCTCCTGCGGCGTCCGCGGCAGCGCGAGGTGCAGGCGTACGCGGGACGCGCCCTGGAGCGCTGACGCCCGATCGCGGCTACCGCGCGGCCGCGATCTGCCCGCCGAAACGTCAGGATCTGCCTGCCGCGATCGTCATAGCCCAGCGGACGCGGCACCCCGCCGAAGCCGGCCCCGCCGAGATGCAGCAGCAGCTCATCCACGCACGCGGACCGGGCGTGCCGCGGCCGCCGCATCGTGTCACCCACGCGTACGGGGCGGGCCGCCGGCCAGGCGGCCCGCCGCGCGCGCTCGGCGGAGCCCTCCATCCCTCCAGGATCCGGTCAGCGGAAGTCGAACACCAGGGGGAAGACCAGGACCACGATCCAGGCCCAGGCGGCGTACACCGGGAGGTAGCCGGTCTGCCACCGCTCGAGGGTCTCGAACGGCGTGCGCCGGCGGATGAGCTTCAGCAGCACCCACGCCGACACCGCGAGGTTGACCAGCAGGATGATGTTCTCGCCGAGCGCCGCCGCCTTGTTGGGCGTGGTGCCGAACTCGGACATCCGCCCGGTGATCTCCAGCAGCACCAGCAGGTCGACGGCGAGCGCGCTCACCACGAGCGCGATCTGCAGCTTGTCGAACAGGCCGGGCGGGGCCAGCGGATCGCGGGCCGACACCGAGTAGAGCAGCAGCCCCAGCACGACGACCAGCAGCAGGTTGAACAGGATCAGCGCCTCGCGCTCGACGTTGATACCCGTGCTGGTCAGCAGGACGGCGGCGAGGAAGGCGATCAGGACGGCGGTGAACAGCGGCGTGAACAGCCGGGTGAGCACCGGGGCGATGTTCTCCACGACGCTCTGCTTCGCCTCGACGAGCCACCCGGCGACGACGACCGCGGCGACCGCGCCGCAGGGAATCAGCCACTGCGAGATGAACGCCTCGGAGTCGATCCCGATCGCCTCGAAGGTGCCGGCCGTGAAGGCGGTCAGCACGATGCCGCCGAGGGCTATGAGGACGAAGTAGACGAACCATTCGCCGGTGAAGCGGATGAAGTCCATCCGCCGCCGCGACGAGCGCCAGTCCTCGGCCACGTACGCCAGGCCCACCACCAGCCACAGCGCGATCGGCAGGTGGATGCTGGTGATCACCAGCGACTGCGACTCCTCGGGCAGCGGATAGGCGTTGGCGCCCACCGCGCCGAGCACGAACAGGGCGACCAGCACGCCGATCACCGGGCGCCGGGCCTGCCTGCGCCAGGCGAGGAGGCCGGCCAGCCAGGTCAGCGCGAACAGGCTGAAGTTCCGGGCGTAGAACGAGGCGTCCTGATCGAGGTCAAGCCCGAACAGCGCCGGCACCTTGATGGACACCGCCGCGCCGGCCGCGCAGGCGATCGTCGTCCACAGGTCGCGCCGCGACCGCCTGTCGCCGGCCGGGCCGCTGTCCGCGCCGGTCAGCACCAGTTGCTTCCAGAGCCGCTCGGAGTGCTCCCGGGCGAACTCGCGGGACAGCTCGTCGAGGCTGCCCATCCGCTTGACCGCGACCAGGAACGCCTCGTCCGGGCTCAGGCCGGCCTCGACCAGAGCGTCGACGGAACCACGGAGATGGTCCTCGAGCTCGTCGGCGTCGGACGGCTGCAGCTCCCGGCGGCGCTCCACGTACTGCCGCCACTGGGCGAACTGCGCCTCGAGCTCGTCCTGAGCGCCGGGTGCCGTCACGGCCGGGCCCGCGGCGGCGTCGCCGTGCTCGTTCAGTGCCGTCACGGCCGGGCCCGCGGCGGCGTCGCCGTGATCGTTCGGTGCCGTCATGCCCAGGCCTCCAGCACTATCCCCGGCCGCGGGCCGGGCTCGCCCAGGCCGAGCCAGACGCCCTTGAGCGCGTCCACGACCGTGTCCCACTGGCGGCGCTGCTCGGCCAGCTCGGCCAGGCCGGTGGCGGTGATCTGGTAATACTTGCGGCGCCGCTCGCCGGTGACCGTCTGCCAGCTCGACTCCACGTGCCCGAGGCGCTCCAGCCGGTGCAGCAACGGATACAACAATCCCTCGGTCCAGTCCAGCTCGCCGCCGGACAGTTCATTGATCCGCTTGAGGATGGCGTAGCCGTAGCTCGCCTCCTCGGCCAGGATGCCCAACACCATCGGCACCGCTGAGGCGGCTACCAGATCCTTCGCAACCTTCATCGACCGCACCCCCGCTCTTACCCTAGAAGTACGATGCATAGTAGTGGTAGGTATCCCGTCGGGGAAGTCACGCGGGGTCGATGGTTTCCGGGTGGCCGTTTCGAGGAACAGATCCGGTCATGGCGAGAATTTCGGTAGTGACGGGTGCCAGCGGCGGTGTCGGCCGGGCGACCGCCCGCGCGCTGGCCGCCCGCGGCGACGCGGTGGCCCTGCTGGCGCGGGGCGAGGAGGGCCTGGCGGGCGCGGCCGAGGACGTCCGGGCGGCCGGCGGCGTGCCGCTGCCCATCGAGGTGGACGTGGCCGACTTCGCGGCGGTCGACGCCGCGGCGGAGCGGGTCGAGAAGGAACTGGGCCCGATCGACCTGTGGGTCAACGACGCGTTCAGCTCTGTCTTCGCGCCGTTCACCGAGATCGACATGGACGAGTTCCGGCGCACCACCGAGGTCAGCTACCTCGGCTACGTCTACGGCACCCGGGCCGCCCTCACCCGCATGCTGCCCCGCGACCGCGGCACGATCGTGCAGGTCGGGTCGGCGCTGGCCTACCGTGGCATACCGCTGCAGAGCGCCTACTGCGGTGCCAAGCACGCCATCCAGGGCTTCCACGAGTCGCTGCGGGTCGAGCTGCTGCACGACCGGAGCAACGTGCACGTGACGATGGTGCAGTTGCCGGCCGTGAACACCCCGCAGTTCGGCTGGGTGCTGTCCCGGCTGCCGCGCCGGGCGCAGCCGGTGCCGCCGATCTACCAGCCGGAGGTGGCGGCCCGGGCGGTGCTGTACGCCGCCGACCATCCGGCCCGCCGCGAGTACTGGGTGGGCGGCTCGACCGCGGCGACGCTGCTGGCGAACGCCGTCGCGCCCGGAATCCTGGACCGCTACCTGGCCCGCACCGGCTACCGGGGCCAGCAGACCGACCGCCGCCGCGACCCGGATCAGCCGGCCAACCTGTGGCGGCCCGCGGACGGGCGGACCGGCCGGGACGAGGGCGCGCACGGCGACTTCGACTCCCGGGCCACCTCACGCAGCGCACAACTGTGGGCCTCGCAGCATCACGGCGCGGTGGCGGCGGGCGCGGCGGCCCTGCTCGCCGGCGCCGGATGGGCCCTGGCGAGAAGGCGCTGACCGCCCGCCCGCGCGGATCAGACGCGCGCGGGCTCGGCGGCGGCCGTCTCGTCACCGGCGGGCACCGGGCGGCGCCCCCGCAGCCGGTCGATCAGCAGCAGGATCGCGCCCAGCCCCGCGAAGATCAGGCCGAGCTCCACGAACTGGCCCGCCACCCACCCGTACCCGTGTTCGGTGGGGTCGAGGAAGAAGTAGGGGTAGCGGTCGGAGATCGTCGGGATCGCGATCGCGCGCAGCACCGACGCCACCCCGTAGCCGAGCGGGTACAGGATCCACAGCCAGAGATCGCGCCACGGCGACACCCGGCGCGGCCCGAACGCGATCCAGTCGATCAGGACCAGCGTCGGCACCACGTAGTGCACCAGGAAGCGCGACCAGTTGACCGCCTGCTGCGCCGGGTCGTCGATCCAGAGCCCCGGCAGCGGGTTCGCACCGCCCTGCAGCAGGAAGTGCGAGATCAGGCCGGTGATGAGGATCCAGAGGGTGACCGCGCCGCGCAGCCGCGGCGCGGCCGGCTCGACGGTGTTCCGCCGGACCATCCAGTACAGGACGCCGCCGAAGTAGCCGAGCGTGATCAGGTTGCTCTGGCTGGTGTAGTACGCGATGCGGTACTGATCGGCGAGGAGGCCCACCAGCCCCGACCCGACGATGAGCACACGCAGCCACAACTGTGGCCGAAGCCAGACCGTCACCATGGGCAGGAACCGTACAGCGCGCCGGCGGATCCCCCTACGCCGCGCAGGCCTCTTTCAGCTCCGCGACGGCCGACTTCAGCTTCGCCTTGCTCGGCTTGCCCTCGGGGTCCTTCTGCTGCGCCGCGTCGAGGTCCTGCATCGCGGCCGAGACCTGGTCGACGGCGGCGAGGACCCGCTTGTCGGTGGCGTCGATCGAGGCGGCGGACAGCTGGGCGGCGCCGGCCTGATAGGCGGCCCCGACGGCGTAGTGACCGGCCGGCGGGCCGATCTTCTCGGCCTTCGCCACCGACGCGGCGGTCTCCTTCACGGCGTCGAGGAGCTCGTCGCAGGCCTTCTTCGTCGCAGCGTCGAGGCCCGCGAGGGCCGGGCTCGGCGCCACGGACGCCGCACCGGGCGCGGGAACGGCCCCGGCCGCCGCGGGCGACCGGCCGGCCTCGGGGGTGCAGCCCGACATGAGCGCGATCGCCACGACGGATGAGACGACAGGACCTGAATGACGACGCCGCAACGTGAATCCCTCAACTCGGTCGGTGTGAGCGGGGAACGTATCAGATCATGCGTTGACGGCTCTTGCAGACCATTGCAACGACTTCCCGCCGCCCACCGGACGCCGTCGGGCACATCGGCCCGCTTTGCGCGCCTAACGGCCGTTAACATCGACGTCATTAGATGGTAGCTTCGTGGAAACATTGCAAGGTCTTGCAGCGATCACGGTCGGCGACGGGCCACTAGCCGGCTTCCTCGTTCCACTCCCGTCCCCCCACGAGGAGGTCTTCGCCATGCATCCCCGCATAATCCGGCGCCTCGCCCTGGCCGTCACCACGCTCGTCGGCGCGACCGCGGTCCTGTCCGCCGGCGTCGTCACCGCGCCGCCCGCGCAGGCCGCGATCGACGCACAGAGCCTGGGCGCCCGGTACGGCGCCGGCAACACCACCATCACCTTCCGGGTCTACTCGGCGACGGCCACCCGGATCGCGGCCTACCTCTACAGTGCCGCCACCGGCGCGCAGGAGAAGATCAGCTACGTCCTGACCGAGAACGCCGACACCTTCTCGGCGACGGTCAGCGTCGCCGACCTCACCGCGCACGGCATCACCGGAACGGTGTACTACGGCTACCGGGCCTGGGGCCCCAACTGGCCCTACGACGCCGCCTGGACGAAGGGTTCGACGGCCGGATACCGCTCCGATGTCGACGCCGCCGGCAACCGGTTCAACCCCAACAAGCTCCTGACCGACCCGTACGCCAGGGAGATCAGCCACGACCCGCGCACGCCGGCCCGCAACGACATGAGCG
Organism: Actinoplanes sp. NPDC026623; assembly: GCF_040638275.1. Classification (NCBI taxonomy): domain Bacteria; kingdom Bacillati; phylum Actinomycetota; class Actinomycetes; order Micromonosporales; family Micromonosporaceae; genus Actinoplanes; species Actinoplanes sp. NPDC026623. The sequence continues at coordinate 19,766 of NZ_JBEZXZ010000082.1, forward strand.
GCTACCGCTCCGGCGCCGACCGGGCCATCGACACCGGCACGTTCGCGCCCAAGGGCATCGTGCTGTCCCCCGCGACCGGCGGCTCCGGCACGAAACCCACCCGGGCGTTCAAGGACGACATCGTGTACGAGGTGCACCTGCGCGGGCTGACCAGGAACGACCCCTCGATCGCGGCGGCGTACCGCGGCACCTACCGGGGCGCCGGGCTCAAGGCGGCCTACCTCGCGTCGCTGGGCGTGACCGCGGTGGAGTTCCTGCCGGTCCAGGAGACGCAGAACGACACCCACGACGTCGACCCCACCAGCACCGCCGGCGACAACTACTGGGGTTACATGACCCTCAACTACTTCGCCCCCGACCGCCGCTACGCCTACGACCGGTCACCCGGCGGGCCCACCGCGGAGTTCCAGGCCATGGTGAAGGCGTACCACGACGCCGGCATCAAGGTGCTTGTCGACGTCGTCTACAACCACACCGGCGAGGGCGGGCCGCAAGGCGACAAGAATACCTATGACGTGTTCTCGTGGCGCGGCCTGGACAACCCGACGTACTACTCGCTGACCACCGACCGGCAGGGCCCCTGGGACAACACCGGCGTCGGCGGCAACTACAACACCGCCAACCCGGTCGCGCAGAACCTCATCGTCGATTCCGTCGCCTACTGGAAGAACACGCTCGGCGTCGACGGGTTCCGGTTCGACCTGGCGTCCGTGCTGGGCAACACCTGCCAGCACGGCTGCTTCAACTACAGCCGCACGGGCGCCGGCACCGCGCTCAACCGCCTCGTCGCCGAGATGCCCGCCCGGCCGGCCGGCGGCGGGTCCGGTGTGGACTGGATCGCCGAGCCGTGGGCCATCGGCGGCAACAGCTACCAGGTCGGCAACTTCCCGGCCGGCTGGTCGGAGTGGAACGGCATTTACCGCGACACGGTACGCCGCGACCAGAACAAGCTGGGCGTCGACGCGGTCACCCCCGGCCAGCTCGCCAGCCGCTTCGCCGGCTCGTCCGACCTGTACGGCGACGACGGCCGGCGGCCGTGGAACTCGGTCAACTTCATGGTCGCCCACGACGGCTTCACCCTGAAGGACCTCTACTCCTGTACGGACAAGGACAACGACCAGCCCTGGCCGTACGGGCCGTCCGACGGCGGCTCCGACGACAACATCTCCTGGAATCAGGGCGGGGTCGCGGCCGACCAGCGCCGGGCCGCGCGCAACGGCCAGGCGCTGCTGATGCTGTCGGCCGGCACGCCGATGATGACCGGCGGCGACGAGTACCTGCGCAGCGTGAAATGCAACAACAACCCGTACAACCTGGACTCCAGCGCCAACTGGCTCGGCTGGGCGCCCGACACCGACCAGACGAACTTCGCCACCTTCACCAACCGGCTGCTCGCCTTCCGCAGGGCGCATCCGGCGCTGCGGCCGGTGGACTTCTACACCGCCTCCGACACCAACGGAAACGGGCTCGGCCAGCTCACCTGGTTCACCCCGGCGGGCACGACGCCGGACGCCGCGTACTGGGCGGACCCGAACAACCACGCGCTGGCCTGGCGCATCGACGGCAGCGAACTCGGCGACGCCGCGCCGGGGATCTACGTCGCCTACAACGGCTGGTCCGCGGATGTCACCTTCAGCCTGCCCGCGCCGCCCGCCGGCCGGCAGTGGTACCGGGTCACCGACACCTCCGCCTGGGCCGAGGGGCCCGGCCAGGTGGCCACCCCCGGCACCGAGGCCCTCCTCGGCGGCGCCGGGACCGGGTACGCGCTGCGCGCCCGCGGCCTGCTGCTGCTCGTGGCCAAGTAGATACCGCGGGGTGATCGCTTCGGTACGGCGCCTCGACAGGATCCGCACATGAACTACTACGCTCCACAGCCGACCGCGCCGCGGCCGGAACGCTGGACCGGCGTTGTGTGGATCATCGGAGCGGCGGGTGCGCTGACGGTGACCCCGATGCTGTGGCTGATGGTCGGTCTCACGATGGGCTGGGGGCGAGACTGCTCGTCCCCGCCCGGCGCGCCCTACGACGTGCCGGCGGGCTGTGCCAGCGAGGGCCTCAGCGCGCTGGCCTCCATGTCGATGCTCGGATCGTGGATCCTTGTCACGGTCGTCGTCTCGGTGGTGTTCGGGGTGCTCGAGGGCCGCTACCGCAGGTTCGCCTACAAGCGCCGGACCTGCGCGGTCCTGGTGACCCTCGCGACGCCCTGGGCCATGGCCGGGTACGCCCTCGGCAACGGCCTGGGCCGGCTGTCCCCGGCGCCGGTCGGCGGTTCCTTCGACCCGCCGCCGTATCCGCATCTGTGACCGGCACGCCCCGGCGCACCGCCGGGGCGCCTCAGGCGATGAACCGAACCTCCGGGAAGGCCCGGCGGCGGGTCGGTGCGGCGGTCATCGATCCGTCCCGGCGGTGGTCTCGACCCGCGCGATGAGCTGCTTCAGCCGCCCGATCTCCTCGGCGAGTGCGGTGTTGCCGGCGGCGGTGAGCGTGACCCAGGTGCGGCCGCGCCGGCCCTCATAGCCCTTCTCGACCCGGACCAGGCCGGCGTTCTCCAGCACGCCGAGGTGCTGGGAGAGGTTGCCGGCGGTCAACTGCAACTGCAGGCGCAGGTAGCCGAACTCGACCCGGCGCGCCTCGTGGGTGATGGTGAGGATGCCGAGGCGCACCCGCTGGTGCACCACGTCGTCCAGGCCGGTGACCGGGTGTCCGGACTGGGCCTCCGGGTCCGGGACGGCCGCCTCGGCGGTCACCGCTTCCGCCGGCGGGCCACCGCGAAGCCGACCGCGCCGAGCAGCAGCACGACGCCGCTGACGACCTGCGGCAACGCGAACCCCGCCCGGATCCCCCAGCCGAAGACGCTCCACCCCTCGTTCATCGGCAGCACCAGCAGCACCAGCACCAGGTATCCGAGGGTGAACACCAGCAGCCCGACGTTGCGCTCCAGCCAGGCCAGCACCAGCAGCGCCACCCCGATCGTGCCCCACGGTGCGATCAGCCGGTCCAGCACGAGCACAGCCTGGTTGAACCGGATCGGGTGGCTCGGGAAGTACAGGGCGGCCGCCACCCAGGCGGCGGTGAACACGACGGTGAGCGCGGCGCCGGTCAGCGCGTACGGCAGCACCCGGGCGCCCAGCCCGCGTGCCCGCGCGGCCCGCACGTAGCAGACGGCGATCACCGCATAGGCCAGCAGCAGCGCCGCCGGCCAGTAGTACAGAACGCCGCGGCGCGCGAACTCGCAGCCCCCGTCGGGCAGGCAGTGCACCTTCATGCCGAACCAGTCGAACGGGATCCCGGCGAACGTCGCGACGGCGAGCACCAGCAGCGCGGCCCAGGTCATCCGCCGGTCGATCCGGACCCGGTGGGCGAGGGCCCGCACGTCCGACAACAGCCGGCGGGGATCGCCGCCGGCGGGTACTGAATCAGTGGTCATGCCAATAGGTTTGCATAACAAACCTCTTTGCGCCAGTGCCGATCCGCGACGCCGGGCCGGGGGTGGCCGACGACACCGGTTGACCGCGGATCCGGCGCGGGCCTGGCGTCGGGCCGTCGAGCGAAGGAGATCATGCTGGGCCGCCAGTGCACATCGGCCTCCTACCTGCGGAGGCTGGAGGTGAACACGATCGACGAGAACGACGCGGTCCCGCCGGACCTGTGGGACATCGAGGCCCGGGAACGGCGTCCGGTGCGCGAGGTCGGTCTCGGCGAGGCGCCGGACGGATTCACGGTGACCGTCGACAACCTGGCGACGCAGGCCCCCGGCGACCGTCTCGAGGTGGCGGGCTGGTTGGGCGACGACCAGGTCGTCGCGGTGTTCAAGGTGGCCGAACTCGAGGACGGGAAGATCCTGACGGATAACGATCAACTGTCCGAGGAGGAGTTCCAGGACGAGTTCGGCTGCACCCCTCCCGCAGGCTACTGATTGCGGACTATGCCGAACGTCCAGGCGGAGTTCGGGCCCTGCGCAGTGCCCGCGTGCTCGTGCACCGACTCCGCCGGAACGGACTCGACGGCGTCCTCGGGCTTGACCCGGTCGGGAAGCTGGCGCCACCCCTCGGTGGGCTCGCGCTCTTCGGTGACTTCTGACTTTTCGGCTGACATCGCGTACCTCCCGCCGCCGATTCTGCCCGCCCGGCGCAACGCCCGTCAGGCGGGTGCCCGATTCACCGGTGCGGACCGGGTGTGCCGGCCCGGGCCGAGGCTCGTCGTCGTCCCGTCCGGCAGCCTCACCTCGGCGGTGCAGCCCGGCGGGATCGCGAGCTTCAGGACGAACTCGGCGTCCAGCTCCCACCGCACCTCGATCCGGCCGTGCGGCGACTCGTGGACGGCCTCGGCCCAGGTGATGCCGCCGCCCGGGTGCGGGTGCACCCGGAAATGGCGGTAGGCCGGCTCGGCGGGTTGCAGGCCCGCGACGTAGCGGTGCAGGAACGAGGCGACCGCGCCCTTGGCGTAGTGGTTCAGCGAGCCGTGCGCCACGCCGGCCGCGTCGACGCCGTTCCAGTGCTCCCACATCGTCGTCGCGCCGCGGTCGATCATCGTCAGCCAGGACGGCTCGGTGTCCTGGCCCAGCAGGTCGAAGGCCACGTCCGGGTGCCCGGCGTCGGCCAGCACCGGCAGCAGGTGCGGCGTCGCCAGGAAGCCGGTGGCGAGGTGGTTGCCGGCCGCACGGATCAGCTCGACCAGGCGGTCCGCCACGGCACGCCGCGTCGCCCGCGGCACCAGGTCGAAGGCGAGCGCGCGTACCAGATTGGCCTGGGTGTCCGGGGTGAGCCGGCCGTTCGCGGCGAGGAACTCGCGCCGCCAGGCGCCGGCCGCCCGGTCGCCGAGCGTCGCGTAGCGCCGGACGTCGCGGTCGCGGCCGAGGACCCGCGCGATCCGCGCCAGGAGCCTCGCGGAATGGGCGAGGTAGGCAGTCGCCACGTCGCCGCGGTCGGCGGTCAGCATCGCGTCGAACGGCGGCGGCTCCTCGCCCGGGACGAGCCACTCTCCCCAGTGGAATCCGGTGTCCCACAGGTACTTCTCGTGCGGCTCGGGCGTGGGCCGGGCCGCCGCCCGGTCCGGATGCCGCCCGGTGCGCGCCATCCGCTCGGCGCGGTCCATCCAGGCCCGCATCGCGGGCCACAGCTCGGCGAGGACGCGCTCGTCGCCGTACTGGCGGTAGAGCTCCCACGGCACGATGACCACCGCGTCGCCCCAGCCGGCCGAGCCGTTCAGCGCGGACATCGGGGAACCCTGGCCCTCGGCGGGCGGGCACGGGCTCATGTTCGCCACGGTCCCGTCCGCCCACTGGTCGGCCGCCACGTCCCGCAGCCACTTGGTGCTGAACCCGGCCACGTCGTAGAGGAACGCCGCGGTCGGCACGAAGAGCTGCCAGTCGCCGGTCCAGCCCGCGCGTTCCCGCTGCGGGCAGTCGGTGGGGATGTCGCAGACGTTTCCGCGTACGCCCCAGAGCGCCGCCTCGTGCAGCCGGTCGATGCGCGGGTCGCTGCACGAGAACCACCCGGTGCGGCGCAGGTCGGTGTGCACGACGACGCCGCGCACGTCGTCGGCGGTCAGCTCCTGCGGATGCCCCTCCACCCGCACGTACCGGAAGCCGTGCGTGGTGTGCCGCGGCTCGAAGACCTCGCCCGGCCGGCCCGCCGACGTCACCTCGTCGACCATGCCGGCCGGCAGCGACGCGGCAAGGAACGGGAACGCGGGCCGGAGGTGGTCGGTGGTCAGGTCCCCGCCGGCGTCCAGGTGCTCGCCGTGGGTCAGGGTGATCCGGGTGCCGGCCGGACCCAGGCGCCTCAGCCGGATCCAGCCGTTGATGTTCTGCCCGAGGTCGACCACCTGCCGATCGGGGCTCGGCCGGGTGACCGCGACCGGCACGATCTCCTCGACCCGGCGCACCGGCGGCGCCGGCGAGTCCACCAGGGTGTCGTAGTCGTGGTGTGCCACCGGCGCGTCGTCCCAGCCGGAGTCGTCGAAGCCCGGCTCGGTCCAGCCGACCGGCAGCGCGGAGAGGTCGACACGCTGCCCGTCGATGAGGTCCGCGCCGGTGAGGTGCCCGCGGGCGCACCTCCACGACCCGGTCACGCCGTCGTCGAGCTGGGCCAGCACCGCGACGCGGGTGCCCCACTGCCGCGCCGAGCGCAGCGCGCCGGTGCGGCCGCGCCACCAGCCGTCGGACAGCACGATCGCGAGCACGTTCTCGCCGTCGCGCACGAGGGCACCGATGTCGTAGGTCTGCACCTGCAGCCGCGAGTCGTACTGGGTGAAGCCGGGCGTCAGCTCCGCGTCGCCCACCCGCTCGCCGTTGACGAACGCCTCGTAGACCCCGTGCGCGGTGAGGTGGAGCCGGGTCGGGCGCCCCACGAACGTGGTGCGCACCAGCGGCGCGCCCGGCTCGATCCACGGCTGCGTCCAGTCCCCGGCCGAGAGCAGGCCCATCTCGAACCACCCCGGCGCCGACCAGTCGCTCTCGCCCCGGTCGGTCCACGCCTTGACCTGCCAGGTGACGCGCTCGGCGGACCGGAGCGCGGGACCGGCGTAGTCGACCAGCAGGTTGCGCCCGCCGACGACCCACCCGGTGTCCCATCCGTTGCCGGTGCGGATCCGGTACGCCTTCTGCCTGATCACGCCCTCCGGCAGGCGCCACGACAGCCGGGGCGACGCGGTGTGCAGGCCCAGCGGATGGTCGAGATGCTCGACCCGCAGCCCGTACGGGGTCACGGCCGCACCACGTGCTCGAAGGTGCCGAACTCGGCGGCCCGCGCGTCGATCTCGGCCCGCCTGTGCCCGTGCGCGGCGGCGGTCTGCTGTATCTCAAGGGCGTGCGCGCGCTTCTCGGCCATCGAGAGCACCGACGAGCTGAGGTCGGTCCACCGGATCGTGCCGCCGTCGGCAAGCTCGCCCGCGCTGCCGCAGGTCGCGCACGTGACGCCGGTGCCGGCCAGCTCGACGACGCTGAGGTGGCACATCGGGCACAGCCCCGGCTCGCCCAGATACCGCGCGTCGTCGAAGGCCACGCCCAGCTGCGACGCGACGTTGGCGCCGAGCCGCGCCGCCCGCTCGATCGCCGCGGCGTCCAGCAGGATCGACCGCGGCGTGCCGGCGCCACCGAAGACGACCTGGTCGACCACGGCGATGTGCATGGAGAACGCGACGGTGTGCAGCAGGGGCAGGGCGAGGGTCTTCCACTGCGGGGTGAGCGAGCCGCCGACCGCGAGGAAGCCGGCCACCCGCGGCTTGAGCACCCGCTCGTCCACCCGGAACGGCACGGCCGGTTCGCTGCCGTCGCGGCGCGCCGCGACCAGGTGCTCGATGATGGCCGCGTCGGCGTTCGGGCCGAGCAGGCGGTCGATCACCGACTTCAGGCGGGCGGCGATCGTCCGGGTCATGATCGGCGTGCTGACGATCAGGCCGTCGCACTCGACGAGCAGCTCCCACAGCCACCAGAGGTCGTCGTCCGTTTCGAGGTCGGTCAGCCGGACCAGTCGCGCGTCCCCGGCCGCGCGCAGCGCCGCGGTCAGCAGGATCTCGGCGCTTCCGCCGGGCTGACCGCAGCCGAGGCCGAGTGTCCTCACCGGTCCGCCCGCCGGGACAGCAGCTCGATGAGGTTGCCCTCGGGGTCCGCGACGAACGCCGTGCGGACGCCCGGCTCCGGCGACGGCCGCGGCGTCATCACCGGCCCGGCCCCGAGTCCGACGACGAACACCGCGTCCCCGAACGCCCGCGACAGCGCGGCCCCGGCGGGCCGGCGGCGCGCAAGCCGACCGGTCATCAGGCGTCGGACGCCCGCGCTAGCGCGCCGCCGCCGAAGTTCTTGTCGTGATCGAGCGTCATGGCGTGGAACGGGTAGGCCACGTCGCGCATGTCCTGCTCGTAGGCGCCGATCGCGGCGATCAGGCCGGACTCGCCGCGGCCGGCCCGGGTCAGCTGCTCGACCAGGTGCTCGGCGTCGCGCAGGGCCAGGTTGGCGCCCATGCCGATGGTGGGGAGCATGGCGTGCGCGGCGTCGCCGACGAGCGTGACCCGGGACGGCGCCCAGGTCGCGGCCGGGACGATGAAGCCGAACGGGATCATGAAGATGGAATCGAGCTCCATCCGGCCGACGATCTCCGCCGCGGCCGGGTGCCAGCCGGCGACCGCCCGCCGCATCGAGTCGCGCAGCATTCCCGGGGTCTCACCGGTCCACTCGGCGGACGGCGGCACCTCGGTGCCCGGCGCGACGCTGCAGGACACCATCAGGTACGGCCCGACCGGGTCGAGCGTGACGTCCGGCGCGATCGCCTTGGCCGCCTCGTGCACCGGCTGCCGCGGGTCGAAGACGCCGACCAGCATGCGGCTGCCGGCCCGGTCGACGGCGATGACGACGCCGTCCATGAGGGTGGCCGGCACGATCTCGCGCAGCTCCGGGGTGAGCGGCACCCGGCCGTAGACGCCGATGCCGCGGACGCCGGTCGCGATGATGGGCACCTCGGGCAGCCGCTGGGCGCGGACCGCGGAGCGGATGCCGTCGGCGCCGACCAGCACGTCGCCGCGGGCGGTGCCGCCGTCGGCCAGCGTGACGCTGACCCCGTCGCGGTCCTCGCTGTAGCCGGTCACCGCGGCGCCGGCCCGCAGGGCGTCGCCGAGGCGGGCGCTGAGGATCTGGCGCAGCGTGCGGCGGTGCACGCCGGTGTGCGGGGTCTCGCCGGTGTTCGGCGGGCCGAGGTGCGGCTGCGAGCTGAGCTCGCCGAAGTGGTCGTGCAGGACGATCGACTCCTGCCGGCCGTAGGTGGTGCGCGACGTGGCCTGGTAGAGCGCGAACAGGTCGTCGGACAACACGCTGCGCAGCGCCTCGCCGCCGAACGCGTTCATGTGCAGGTAGTAGCCCTGCTTGCGGTTGAGGTCCCGGTCCCGCTCGAAGACCTCGACGGTGTGCCCGTTCTTCACGAGTCCCTGTGCGACCGCGAGGCCGGACAGCCCGCCTCCGGCGATCAGCACGTGCAGCGGTCGGGGATCGGTCACGGTGGCGCTCCCGGGGTCGACTGACTTTCATCTAGCGATAACGTGTTTCAGTCCCATGACGACTGTAGGGGTGAAACCCACCTCAGGTCCAGGGTCAGATTCCCCTGAGCAGGGCCCGGCCGTCCCAGTCGGCCGCCGCCGCGGCCAGCCGGCCGTGCATGGCGAGGATCGGCGGCCCGGCCCGGTGCAACTCGATCGGGTGCGGGAAGAGCGGGCCCCCGTCATACCAGGCCACCTGCACGGCGCCGGTCGTCGCCCGGTGGATCGGCCGGCAGCCGGCGGCCTCCAGCCGGGCGCCCTCGGCCTCCAGATCGTCGGTCACCCACGAGACGTGGCCGATCCGGTCGAAGGCGATTCCGTACGCCGCGGCCAGGCCCTCGTCGACCGAGTGCACCTCGGCCAGTTCGAGCACGATCGGGCCCCAGGCGGCGAAGGCGGCACTGTGGTCGAAGAACGCCGGGTCGGTGATCTCGGTGCCGTCGGCCATCCGGAACGCGTCGAAGCTGACGTGCCGGTGCACCAGGAACGGGCCGATGCCCAGCGTGCGGGCCATCCGCTCGGCCGCGGCCGGCAGGTCCGGCACCCAGTAACCGACGTGGTGGAGACCCTTCATCTTGACCCTCCGGTGCCTTCGCTGTATGGAATAGGTGTTCTGTGAGCGAGAGTAGGGTGGCCGCAATGAAGCTGACGCACCTCGGGCACGCGTGCCTGCTCGTGGAGACCGACGTCCGCCTGCTCGTGGACCCGGGCACGATGTCGGACCTCGCCGCGCTCACCGACCTCGACGCCGTGCTGGTCACCCACCAGCACCCCGACCACGTCGACACCGAGCGGGTGGCCGCGCTGCTCGCCGCCAGCCCCGGCGCCCGCCTCGTGGTGGACCCGGACTCCGCGGCCGCGGTCGCGGCCCTGCCGCGGCTCGAGGTGGCCCGACCCGGCGACCGGCTGACCTTCGGCGGCACCACGGTCGACGTGCACGGCGGCCTGCACGCGAGCGTGTACGGCCCGGTTCCGGGCTGCACCAACAACGCCTACCTGGTGGACGACGGCGCCTTCTTCCACCCGGGCGACTCGTTCACCGTGCCGCCCGGCGACGTGGACGTGCTCGCGGTGGCCATCGACGGGCCGTGGCTCAAGCTGGCCGAGGCGGTCGACCACGTGCGCGCGGTCCGGCCCCGGGTGGCGGTGCCGATCCACGAGGGCGAGACCGTCGACCCGGGCAAGTACGCGGGCCTGCTGGCCGCGTTCGCCCCGGACCGCGCCGCGGTGCGGCGGCTGGCCCGGGGCGAGGCGACCGGACTCTGAGGCCCGGGCGGTCACCGGGACGCGACGGCCGACACGATCCGGGCGTACTCGGCCGCGCTCGGCTTCGGCGTACGCGCGAAGGTCTCGCGGTCCACCTCGACCAGGCCGAGGCGCAGGTCGTAGCCGAAGACCCACTCGAAGTTGTCGAGCAGGGTCCAGTGCAGGTATCCGAGCACCGGCACGCCGTCCGCGATCGCGTCGCTCAGCCCCGACAGGGCCGGCTCGAGGAACGCCGCGCGGTGGGTGTCGTCGTCGGTGGCCATGCCGTGCTCGGTGACGAAGACCGGGACGCCGGCCTCGCCGTGCACGTAGCGCACGGCGTTGCCCAGCGACGGCGGATAGATGTCCGAGCCCATCTGGTTGACCGCGGCGCCCGGCGGCGGCGGCAGCGGGCCGTCGGCGTCGTAGCGGGCCCGTTCGTAGTTCTGCACCCCGACGAAGTCGTCGCCCGAGACCAGGCGCAGCCAGCGACCGTACACCTCGGAGCGCTTCCGGTCCCGGATCGTGGGGTCGCCGACCGCCTGATCGTCGACCACGGCGAGGCTCAGGCCGACCGGAAGGTCCGGGCGGCGGGCCTTGATGACGGCCCTCGCGGCCACGTGCGCGGCGGCCCGGCCGTCCTCCATGGCCCCGAGCTCCTCGGCCAGCACCACGTTGTCGAGCCGGTAGCGCTCCACGCCCGCCGCCTTGCTCGCACCCTCCAGGGTGGCCCGCTCGAGCTCGCGCACCTGCTCGGGCACCGGGATCCAGGACAGCAGGCGCGGCAGGTTCGGCTCGTTGAGCGTGATCGCGTACGCGATGGAGTCGCCGATCCGGTCCATCAGCACGCCGCAGTAGCGCGCGAACAGCTCGGCCGAACCCGGATCGAGCCAGCCGCCGCGCATCGCGAACCAGTGCGGGTTGGTCATGTGGTTGAACGTCACCACGGGCGCGAGGCCCAGCTCGTGGCACCGCTCGACGATCGCGGCGTAGTGCGCCAGCGCCGCCTCGGAGAACTCGCCCTCGACCGGCTCGACGCGCGCCCACTCCACCGAGAACCGGTACGCCGACAGGCCCATCCCGGCCACCAGGTCCAGGTCCTCGCGCCACCGGTGGAAGGCGTCGCAGGCCGGGCCGGAGCGCTCCCGGAAGATGGTCGGCGACACGTTCTCGGCGAACCAGGTGTCGCTGGTGTCGTTGCCGCCCTCGGTCTGGTGCCCGGACGTCGCGACGCCCCAGAGGAAGCCGCCGGGAAATCTCATGATGCCACCTGTCCGAACATCGAGGCGCGGGCGCCGGTGATCCAGCCGACCAGTTGGTCGCCGTCGGTCTCGGCCGTCGCCACGTCGGCGACCTTGCGGCCACGGTTGAGCACCACGATCCGGTCGCACACGTCGGTGGCGAGCGGCAGGTTGTGGGTGACCAGCACGCACCCGACGCCCCGCTCGGCCATCCGGGCGATGAGCGCGCGCACCTGCCGGGTCTGCTCATAGCCCAGCGCCGCGGTGGGCTCGTCGAGCAGCAGGACGCCGTTGCGATCGCCGGCGACCCGGGTCGCGGCCCGGGCCAGGGCGACCACCTGCCGCTGGCCGCCGGAGAGCATCTCGACCGGCCGGGTCACCGCCGCGGTGCGCACGCCCAGGCGGTCCAGCTCGTCGGCGGCCCGCCTGCGCTGCGCCTTGTGGTCGACGAACCCGAGCCAGCCGAGCGGGCCCCGGCGCAGGATCTCCCGGCCGATGTTGAGGTTGGTCGCGATGTCCTGCGCGTCGACGAGCGCCAGGTCCTGATAGACCATCTGCACGCCGGCGGCGGTAGACTGCCTCGGCGAATGGAAGACGGTCGGCTCGCCGTGCAGCAGGATCGTGCCGCCGGTCGGCTGATGCGCGCCGGACATCACCTTGAGCAGTGTCGACTTGCCGGCGCCGTTGTCGCCCAGCAGGCCGACGACCTCGCCGTGGCGCACCGCGAAGTCGATGGCGTCGAGCGCGCGCACGTAGCCGTAGTGCATGTCTATGCCGCGCAGTTCCAGCGCGGGCGGGGCGTCGGTCACGAAATCACCTCGTTCCGGTGTGTGCGGACGCCTGCGCGGTGCTGACCAGCCGCCGCGAAACCATTGTGGACACCCACTTTTCCAGAACGAGCGAGCCCAGCAACAGCATTCCCGTCACGGTGGTCGCCCAGTACGGCTGGATGCCCTTGATGGTCAGCCCGTTCGAGATGGTGCCGAGGATCAGCGCGCCGACCAGCACCCGCGGCAGCGACCCGCGGCCGCCGCTGAGCGAGACGCCGGCCAGCGCCACCGCGGTGAGCGCGTTGAAGATGATGCCGGGGTTCGCGGCCGGGTTCGCCTCGGTCACCAGCCCGGCCGTGACCAGCCCGCCGAGCGCCGCGCAGAAGCCGCTCACCACGAAGCCCAGCACCTTGTACACCTCGGCGTTGACGCCGGAGCGCCGCACCGCCTCGGCGTTGCCGCCGACCGCCATCAGCCGGATGCCGTCCCGGGTACGCGTGAGGAAGGCGGTGCCGGCCAGGAACAGCGCCGCCACCACCCAGACCGGCGCCGGGATCCCGGCGAAGCGATCGGTGCCGAGGAACATCAGCCCGGTCAGCCCCGGAATGGTGTAACCGCCGGCCAGGGCGGCGGCCAGCCCGGACAGCACCGACAACGAGCCGATGGTGACGATGATGGGGTTGAAGCCGCGCAGCGCGATCAGCCCGTTGACCACGCCGACGCCGACGCCGACGGCCAGCCCGGCGAGGATGCCGAGCCAGGTGCCGATCCCGTGCGTCATCAGCCAGCCGCAGACGCAGCCGGCCATCGCGGCGGTGCCCGGAATGGACAGGTCGAGCGCGCCGCAGATGACGCCGACCGCGATGCCGGCCGCGAAGATGGCGGTCAGCGCCGCCGCGTTGGCGATCAGGATCGCGTTGTCCAGGCTGGCGAAGTAGGGGCTGGCCCAGACGCTGAAGGCGATCAGCAGCAGGGCCCAGAGGACGAAGATGCCGCGGTCGCGGGCGAAGATGAGCCAGCGGACCCCCGCCGGGTCCCCCTCGTTCCCGGCGGAGGCGACCCTGTCACCCGATTCGGCGATCACAGACATCATCAGCCCTCGGCCGTGATGACCTTCTGCGGAACGATCAGGATCTGACCGTTCGCCTTCGGGTCGGCCTGCATCGCCACGAGGGTGTCGAAGGACTGCGTCATGTCGGCCTGGAACTGCAGGGCGACCGAGGCGAAGATCTTGCCGGCCTTGACGTTCTGCAGCACCTCGTCGTTGCCGCCGAAGTCGGTGACGCACTTCGCGGTCCTACCGGCCGCGGCGAACGCGCCCAGCGCCCCGAGCGCGCCCTCGTCGTTCGACGCCATCACGGCGCTCAGGCCGGGCCGGCCCTGCAGCACGTTGCCGATGTCGGTCTGCGCGCCGGCCCGGTCCTTGGCGATCACGGTCTGCACGATGGCGGACCCGGGCGCGGTGGCCTCGAGCGCCGCGGCGGCGGCCTCCTCGAACTCCTTCTTGCCGGCCTGACCCTCGGAACTCTGCGCGAAGAGCACGTCGGCCTTGCCGCCCATCCTGGCGTTGACGCAGTTGCCGAGTTGCTCGCCGAGCGCCTTGCCGCCGGCCGCGTAGTCGACGTAGTCGAACGTGACGCCGGGCTGCGGGCCGGAGTAGCCGTACTCGTCGGGGCGGCCGTTGACCAGCAGCGGGATGCCCTTCGACTGGGCCGTCTTGATGATCGGCACGAGCGACGGCGGCGCCACCGCCAGGATCCAGCCGGCGCCCGCCCGGCCCGAGCTGAGCACCTCGTTGAGCTGCTGGGTCTGCTTGCTGGGGTCGAAGTTCGGGTCCTGGACGATGACCTCCCAGCCCTTGCTGCCCGCGTAGCCCTTGACGCCCTCGGACAGGCCCTTGAGCGCGGGCGGCGCGAGGGACAGCGGCGAGAAGACAAGCGTCTTGGGCAGGGCGGCGGCCGCGGTCGATCCGCCGGAATCCGCCGCGTGGCTGCAGGACGCCAGCAACAGCAGCGCGGCGCCGAAGGCGACTATGGCGCGCCGCGGGCGCGCGTGGTGAGAACTCACGGCCGGACTCCTCGCTGTGATCTTGCTATATCCCGACTTTCACCTGGTGAAAACTACTTTCCAAGTTGCTGGGTGAAACGTAAACGACGCCGATGGAGAAGTCCATGGCCTACCTCCAGGAGTTCTCCAGGCCGCGCACCAGCGCGACCAGGCAGTCGTGCGCGGGCGTGGCGACGCCGACCCGCCGGCCCTCGTCCGCGATGCCGCCGTTCAGCACGTCGATCTCGGTCGGCCGCCGGGCCAGCACGTCCTGCAGCATCGACGGCCGGTGCCCGAACGCCTCCCGGATCGCCTCCTCGACCGCATCGGCGGGGTCGCGGGTCAGCTCGATCCCGGCCGCCGCGCAGACCGCCCGCGCCTCCGAGATCAGGATCTCCACCTGGGTACGCAGGGCCGGATCGGTGCACACCTGCCCGACCGTGAGCCCGGTGAGCGCGGCCAGGGGGCTGGTCGCCGCGTTGAACACCACCTTCGTCCACTGTGGTCCCCGGGCGTCCGCGACCGCGTGCGACCGCAGGCCGCCCTCGTTGAGCAGCCGGGCCAGCAGCTCGATCTCGTCGGCGCCCGCGGGCTTCGGCTCGAACGGCCCGAGCCACGAGTCGCCCGGCGCGTCATAGCGGACGGTGCCGGCGGCGGTGACCGCGCCGGCCGTGACGATGGTGCCGCGGATGACCCGCGGCACGAACTCGGCGATCAGCTCCTCGTTGCCGACGCCGTTCTGCACGCTGACGACCGCGGCGCCGGCGAGCACGTCAGAGAGGCGGAGCGCTCGGGATACGACTCGCGCGTGCTGGTGGTGGTGCCGGACCCGGACCTGCGCGGCTCGCTCGCGGCCCAGTTGA
>NZ_JBEZXZ010000083.1:0-34643 GCF_040638275.1 Actinoplanes sp. NPDC026623
CGCGGGTGGCGGGGTCGGCGGCGCGGGGGAGGCGGCGCTGCGGGCGCTGACCAAGCTCGACCGGGTGCTGCCCGTCCGGCTGCGGCACGAGGTGCGGGCGCTCGCCGGCTCGGTGGAGTCGTTCGACGGCGGCCGCCCCCCGGTCGACCCCGAGGTGGTCATGACGCTGGCCCGGGCCTGTCGCGACGAGGTCGAGGCCGGCTTCGGCTACCCGTCCGGCGGCCTCCGGCGGCGGGTCGAGCCGTACCGGCTGGTCGTCTCGGATCGGCGGTGGTATCTGTTCGCCTTCGACCTGGACCGGGACGACTGGCGCAGCTTCCGCGTCGACCGGATGACCGAGGTGGCCGCGCGGACCTGGCGGTTCCGCCCGCGCCCGGCGCCCGACGCGGCGGCCTTCGTGCAGCAGGGCGTGGCGAGCCGGGTCTACCGGCATCGGGCCCGCTTCCTCGTGCACGCGCCGGCCACGACGGTACGCGCGCAGATACCGGCGTCGGCGGGCGTCGTGCTGCCGCTTCCGGACGGGCGGTGCGAGGTGGAGAGCGGCGCCGGGAGCCTCGACTTCGTTCTCCTGCACATGGTCCTGTTAGGACACGACTTCGAGGTGCTCGACCCGCCCGAACTGAAAGAACGGTGCGGCGTCCTGGCGCGTCGGCTGCTCGCGGCCCGATGATCACGTCATGACTGACGCCGAACACGCCACCAAGATCCTTCTGTCCGAGTCGGAGATGCCGCGCCGCTGGTACAACATCGTGCCCGACCTGCCCTCGCCGCCACCGCCGGTGCTGCACCCCGGCACGCTGCAACCGGTCGGGCCGGACGACCTCGCGCCGCTGTTCCCGATGGCCCTCATCGAGCAGGAGGTGACCGCGGAGCGCTACGTGGACATCCCGGAGGAGGTGCTCGACGTCTACCGCCTCTGGCGTCCGTCGCCGCTCTTCCGGGCGCGCCGGCTCGAGAAGGCGCTCGGCACCCCCGCGAAGATCTATTACAAGTACGAGGGTGTTTCGCCGGCCGGGTCGCACAAGCCCAACACCGCGGTGCCGCAGGCCTTCTACAACGCGGCCGCCGGGGTACGCCGGCTGACCACCGAGACCGGCGCCGGCCAGTGGGGCACGGCCCTGGCGTTCGCCGCGGCGCAGTTCGGCCTCGAGTGCGAGGTCTGGCAGGTGCGCGCGTCGTACGACCAGAAGCCGTACCGGAAAATCATGATCGAGACGTTCGGCGCGACCATCCATCCGTCGCCGTCCGACCTCACCGAGGCCGGCCGCAGGATCCTGGCGGCCGACCCGGACTCGCCCGGCTCGCTCGGCATCGCGATCAGCGAGGCCGTCGAGGTGGCGGCGCAGCACCCGGACACCAACTACGCGCTGGGCAGCGTGCTCAACCACGTGCTGCTGCACCAGACCATCATCGGCGAGGAGGCGCTGCTCCAGCTCGCCAAGGTCGGCGCCACCCCCGACGTGATCGTCGGCTGCACCGGCGGCGGCTCCAACTTCGCCGGCCTCGCGTTCCCGTTCCTGCGCGAGAAGCTGGCCGGGCGGATGTCCCCGACGATCCGGGCGGTGGAGCCGGCCTCCTGCCCGTCGCTGACCAAGGGCGTCTACGCGTACGACTTCGGCGACACCGCGGGGATGACGCCCCTGATGAAGATGCACACGCTGGGCCACGACTTCATCCCCGACCCGATCCACGCCGGCGGCCTGCGCTACCACGGAATGTCGCCGCTGATCTCGCACGTCTACGAGCTGGGCCTGATCGAGGCCGTCGCCAAGACGCAGAAGGAGTGCTTCGAGGCGGGCGTGCGGTTCGCCCGCAGCGAGGGCATCATCCCCGCCCCCGAGCCCACGCACGCGCTCGCCGCCTGCGTCGAGGAGGCGCTGCGCTGCAAGGAGACCGGCGAGGAGAAGGTGATCCTCACCGCGCTGTGCGGCCACGGCCACCTGGACCTGCCCGCGTACGGCCGCTTCCTGGCCGGCGACATGGCCGACCACGAGCTCTCCGACGAGGCCGTTCAGGCCGCGCTGGCCGGCCTGCCCGCGGTGCCGGCCTGACCGGCACGCCGCCGGCGTGGGCGCCGCCCACGCCGGCTCAGCCGGCCCGGAAGCTCGCCCGGTAGGACTGCGGCGGGACGCCGACGATGCGGCGGAAGTGCGGGCGCATCGCCACCCCGTCGGCGAAGCCGCTGGCCCGGGCCACCGCGTCGATCGACAGCGCGGTGGACGACAGCAGCTCCTGGGCCTGCAGCACCCGCTGGTGCAGCAGCCACTGCAGGGGCGAGCAGCCGGCCGCCTCGCGGAACCGGCGGTCGAAGGTGCGCCGGCCGACGTGGGCCTCGGCGGCGAGCCGGCCGACATCCAGGGCCGGGTCGCCGAGGTGGCCCAGCGCGTGCCGCATGGCGTCGGCGACCGCGTCGCCGGCCGGCAGGTGCGGGACCGGCCGGTCGACGAACTGGGTCTGGCCGCCGGACCGGTGCGGCGCGACGACAAGCGCTCGGGCCGCCGTGTTGGCCACCTCCGGGCCGTGGTCACGGCGCAGCAGGTGCAGGCAGGCGTCGAGCCCGGCGGCGCTGCCCGCGCTGGTCACGACGCTGGTCTCGTCCACATAGAGCGCATCGTCGACGACCTCGATGCCCGGATGGCGCCGGCGCAGTTCGGGCAGGTACTGCCAGTGGGTGGTGGCGCGCCGGCCGTCGAGCAGGCCGGCCTCGGCGAGCACGAACGCGCCCAGACAGAGCCCGACGACGGTCGCGCCGTCCTCGTGGGCGCGGCGCAGCAGACCGAGGAGCTCCGGCCGGGTCGGCGGGCCGCCGGGCGGCCGCCAGCCGGGCACGATGACGGTCGCGGCGTCGCCGAGCGCCTCCAGCGCGTACGGCGTGGAGATCGTGATGCCCGCGGTCGTGCGCAGCGGCCCGTCGTGCTCGCCGGCGACGCGCACGTCGAAGACCGGCCCGCCGTGGCTGGCCCCGAACACGCGCGGCGCCACCGCGACCTCGAGCATCGGGGCGTCGTCGCCGACGATCACGCCGACGGTGGCGGGGTTGCGGGTCATGGCTTGAACCTATCGCAGCATGTCTTTCAAGCCACTGCCGGTACCGGGGGAGGGGCCGCAGGATGGGGGCATGACCTTCGCGATCCGCTCCTTCGGCGGCCCCACCGTCTCGTTCACCCTCGGCGGGCTCACCTTCATGACCGACCCCACATTCGACGAGCCGGGCGACTACCCGAACGGCGACCGCAAGCTGACCAAGACCGCGCCGCCGGCCGGCCGGCCGTCGGAGGCGGGCGAGGTCGACGTGGTGCTGCTCTCGCACGACGAGCACCCCGACAACCTCGACCGGAGCGGCCGCGCGTTCGCCGCCACCGTGCCGCTCGTGCTGAGCACCCCGGCCGCCGCCGGGCGGATGGGTTCGCCGGTGCGCGGGCTGTCGCCATGGGAGAGCACGGCCCTGCGCGGCGGCGTGACCGTCACCGCCGTGCCGGCGCAGCACGGCCCGGACGGAACCGAGCACCTGACCGGGCCGGTCACCGGCTTTGTCCTGCACGGCGAGGGGCTGCCGACCGTGTACGTGAGCGGCGACAACGCCTCGCTGCGGGTGGTCCGGGAGATCGCCGCGAAGTTCCCGTCGATCGACGTCGCGGTCCTGTTCGGCGGCGCGGCCCGCACCCCGCTGGTGGGCGACGTCAACCTGACCCTCGACGCCGCGGGCATGGTGGCGGCGGCCCGCATCCTGGGCGAACCGGCCGTGGTCGCGGCGCACGTCGACGGCTGGGCACATTTCACCGAGAGCCGCGCCGACGTCAGCGCGGCCTTCGCCGAGGCGGGGCTGAGCCTGAGTCCTGTTCTCTAGGCGCAGGCCACGCAGCAGCGGGCGAACGGCCGCGCGGCGAGCCGCTCCTCGGCGATCGGCCGCCCGCATCGTTCGCAGACGCCGTAGGTCGCCGCATCCACCCGGCGCAGCGCGTCGTCGACCTCCGCGACCCGGTCCCGGGCGGCGGCCAGCAGCGCGGTCAGCTGGGCCCGCTCGAAACCGATGGTGGCGCCCTCCGGGTCGTGCTCGTCGTCGGCATTCGAATCCCGCGACGCCGTGAACAGCGCCTCGAGATCCTGGGCCAGCGCCGCCGCCTCGGCCTCCGCGCGTGCGCGTATGCGCAGCAGCTCGTCCCGGACCATCTCCGCAGCATAATGACCTCGGCGGCGCCGACCCCATGATCGGTCCGGTTCGGTTGGAGGGCGGATGGAATTCAACGCGTGAACCTGGGCATCCGATCAATGGGAATCGATCCGAGTGCCGTGTTCTCCCCGGCTTCGCCGAGCCGGCCCCGGAGCACACCGGGTACGTCGGAAGCGTGACGGTGTGCGGCGTGGCCGCCGGGCGCGAGGTGGCCGTGAGACCGTTCGGGGGTTGGCGGACCCTACGAGCGGGGAGATCCGATGGTCACGGTCCCGGCGGGCAGCACGCTCCTGCTGCGGTGCCCGGGTGAGCAGCCGCTCGCGCTGATCACGATGGCCGAGATCAGCGCGGCGTTCGTGGCCGAGCTGCCGCCGATCCCGGTGCTCGGCCCGGACGGGCCGGGCACCCGCCGCTTCGGCATCCTCGAACTGGTCAGCAGCGCCGGCGTCACCTGGGTCGAGGCGGAACTGCGCGACGGCATCCTCACCCGCACCGGCGACCCGCCCACCGACGTGGTCCAGCGACGCGGCGCCGCCCGGCGCCCCGGCACGTACGCCGCGACGGGCACCGTCCAGCTCGACTCCGAGCCGGGCCGCCGGCTGGTGGCGGTGTCCGGCCAGGTCGAGGACGTGTCCACCAGCGGCCTGCTGCTGCGTGCCGCGCCCGCCGACGGCGTCCACCTGCCGCCCGGCATCGTGCGGACGCTGCTGCACATCGACATGCCGTGGGGCGAGATGGCGGCGACGGTCACGACCGTCGACCAGCGGGCCGACCAGTTGCGTGGCACGTACGAGTGGATGGGCCCGGCCGACGAGGCGGCGCTGCGCGCCTTCTGCTCGGCGCGCTGAGTGGGTCAGCGCGTTCGCATTCGCAGCAGCTCCGCCGCGTCGTGGAGGAAGCGGTCCTCGGCCGCGGCGGCGGCCGGTGACACGTCCCGCAACGACGGGAAGTTGTGAATCAGCCCGGGCTCGCGCCGATGCATCACCGCCACGCCGGCGTCCCGCAGGCGTGCGGCGTAGGCGTCACCCTCGTCGCGCAGGGGATCGTGTTCGGCGGTCACGACGACCGCGGGAGGTAGACCCGCGAGGTCCGCGCGGAGCGGACTGGTCAGCGGCGAGTCCCGGTCGCCGGGATCGGGCAGCCACATCGCGATCCACCGGCGGAGGACGTCGGCGTCGAGCAGCCAGCCCCGCCCCTTGTCCTCGACGCTGGCGGAACGAAGCGCGGGGTCGGCGTTCGGGCAGACCAGCAGCTGCGCCAGGAGCGGGACCTCACCCCGCAGCCGCAGCGCCGTCAGGATCGCGATCATGCCGCCCGCCGAGTCGCCGGCCACCGCGACCCGGGCGCCGGTCGCCGCGATCTGCGTGACGACGCCGGCCGCGTCGTCGACCGCCGCGGGCCACGGATGTTCCGGGGCGCGCCGATAGTCGACCGCGACGACGGTTGCCGACGTGGCCGCGGCGAGCCGCCTCGCCTGGGCGTCGTGGGTGTCGAGATCGCCCAGGACGAAACCGCCGCCGTGCAGGTGGACGACGACAACGCCGGCGCCCGGCTGGTACACCCGGACCGGAACACCGGCCATCGTGGTGTCGGCGCTGGGCATGTCCGGCCCCGGCCTGCGTCTGCGTGCTCGTTCGTTCGCGGCCCGGCGCAGCGTCGCCACGTCGGTCTCGGCGGCGGGCTCCGCGGCGGCGGACCTCAGCAGCGCGGCAAGCTGTTCGTCGGCGATCCCATCGTTCGACACCGGCCAATGCTATGCATCGGTGATCTCGCGCAGGCGGCGGCGCAGGAACGCCCGCTCCGGGCCGTTGCCGGCGAGATCGAGCGCCTGCCGGTACGCGTCCGCGGCCTCCGCCGTCCGGCCCAGCCGGCGCAGCAGGTCACCGCGGGCCGCGGGAAGCAGGTGATATCCGGCCAGCCGCCGGTCCGCGACCAGGGCGTCCAGCAGCGCGAGCCCGGCGCCGGGGCCGTCGACCATGGCGACCGCCACCGCCCGGTTGAGCTCGACCAGCGGCGAGGGCGCCACCGTACGAAGGACGTCGTACAGCGCGACGATCTGCGGCCAATCGGTGGTCGCGACGGTCGCCGCCTCGTCGTGCACGGCCGCGACGGCGGCCTGCAGCGCGTACGGGCCGGGCCGGCCGCCGGTCAGCGCCCGCACGACCAGCCGGCGACCCTCCTCGATCTTGACGGGGTCCCACCGCGAGCGGTCCTGGTCGTCGAGCAGCACCAGGTCGCCGCCGGGGTCCACCCGGGCGTCGCGGCGGGCGTCGATGAGCAGCATGAGTGCGAGCAGGCCGGCCACCTCCCGCCGGCGGGGCATGAGGCGGTGCAGGATCCGGGCCAGCCGCACCGCCTCGTCGGCGAGTTCCGGGCGCATCAGCGCGGGGCCGCCGGTGGCGGCGTACCCCTCGGTGAAGATCAGATAGATCACCCGGAGCACCGCCGGCAGCCGTAACGGCAGCTCGGGGCCCCGCGGCACGCGGAACGGGATCCGCGCCTCGCGGATCTTGCGTTTCGCGCGGACCAGCCGCTGGGCCATCGTGGCGTTCGGGGTGAGGAACGCGCGGGCGACCTCCGCCGTGGTGAGGCCGCCGAGGCAGTTCAGCGTCAGCGCGGTCTGCGCCTCGAGCGCCAGCGCCGGGTGGCAGCAGGTGAAGAAGAGGTGCAGCCGCTCGTCCGGCATGTCGTCCGGATCGCCCCGGCCCGGATTGGGCTCCGGCGGAGGCGGCTCGTAACGGTCCGCCTCCACCTGCAGCAGGGCCAGCTTCGCGGCCAGCACCTTGTCCCGGCGCAACAGGTCGACCGCCCGGTGGCGGGCCGTGGTCAGCAGCCACGCCGCCGGGCGGTTGGGCACCCCGTCCCTCGGCCACCGCTGCAACGCCGTGGCGACGGCGTCGGCGGCGACCTCCTCGGCCAGGTCAAGGTCGCCGAGGGTACGCACGAGCGTGGCCAGCAGGCGCCCCCACTCCTCGCGGAAGACCGCCTCGACCGAGTCGGCCGCCGTACCCATCGGTCACCCCCAACGTCAGGACGCGTCGAACTCCATGATCGGCCGTACCTCGACCGACCCGTACTTCGCGCCCGGGCACTTCGCCGCCCAGTCGATCGCCGCGTCCAGGTTGGGCACGTCGATCAGGTAGTAGCCGCCGAGCACCTCCCGGGTCTCGGCGAACGGCCCGTCGGTGACCACCCGCTCGCCCCCCTTGACCCGTACGGTGGTGGCCGTCCTGCTGTCCTGCAGCGCCTCGCCGCCGGGGCTGGCCCCGGCCTCGTTGATCGCCTTGCTGTACGCCCAGTACTCGTTCATCACCTGCTCGGCCTCGGCCGGGTCGGGCGCGCCGGTGGATTCCTCGCCGTAGATCAGCAACAGGTAACGCATGATCGTCTCCCTCGCGTCGGGTGGCCGCCGATCGGCCCTTCCATCGTGACGACGATCGGGCCCGGCGTTATCGACAGCTCCTGCGAGAAAATCTTCCACCGGTTCGGCGCCGCCCACAGGACCCCGTCCGGCCCGAAGCCCCCGCCGCACGGCCGAACGCGACGACGCGGCGGGCCGGTCCCGCCAGAAGGCGCGGCACGGAGGCTCAGGATCTGGAGCGTGCCGGCCTCAGCCGGCTCGCTGCGGCGCTTTCTCCTCCAGCGGGCCGGCCTCCTTCAGCAGGTCTTCGGCGGTCTCGGCCCGGGATGGTGGCATTCTCAGCCTCGGCGGCGGTAGCGGCAGCGAGGCCGCGCGCATCTGGTTGAGCGAGGTCCGCAGGGCCCGCCGCAGGTAGCCGGTCAGCGGCTTCTCCACCAGGCGGTGCACGGCCCATGCCAGCGCCAGCATCAGGACCGCCGTCCCGATCAGGACGAGCCAGGCGGGCGGCCGGAAGGCGACATAAACGGTCCGGATCACCGTGTAGCCGATCCGCTGGTGCAGCAGATACAGCGGGTAGGTCAGCGCGCCGGCGGTCGTCAGCCATCCCCAGCGCACGCGGTTCAGCCAGCCGAGGGCGATCGCCATGATGATTGCGTACGCCACCGTGATGATGACGATTCCCGGCCAGGTCGGATAGTCTCCCAGCTTTTCCACGCGGCGGGTCACCGTGTGCATATTCACGATCCAGGTGAATGCGACCATCGCGAACAGCAGCGGCGACCGGCCGAAGCGATGGATGAGATACATCAGAATCCCGGCCACGAAGTAGCCGGCGTAGTTGGGCACGGCCACCGCGTTCAGCAACGGGCTCGCCAGCATCGGGCTCAACACCGACACGGTCATCCAGGCGGCGCAGAAGAACACGACGCGGCGATAGGTCAGGCCGAGCATGACGGGAATGACGAAGAGAAGGTAGAAACGCAGCTCGACGAAGAGCGTCCAATAGACGCCATCGATCGATCCGACGCCCATGGGCTCCTGCACCATGGTCAGGTTCATCGCGACCCCGACCGGCGTCGGGTCCACCAGCCCCCAGATGCCGCCGCTGAGCGGGGCCGCGACGGCGACGAGCGTGGTGAGCAGGACGGCGACCCAGTATGCCGGGTAGAGCCGGCTGACCCGGGAGGTGAAGAAGTCTCCCAGCCGGCGGCCCCAGCTGCTCATGCAGATCACGAACCCGCTGATCACGAAGAACACCTCGACGCCGAGGCATCCGTACACGGCGTACTTCCAGTCCGCGGGCAGGAAGTAGGACGGGGGGTGCACGCCGTCGAGCCGCCAGGCCACGGTGTAGTGGAACACCATCACCGACACGGCGGCCAGGAACCGCAACCCGTCCAGCGCCGCAAGCCGTGGGCGATGGTCGCGTGACTCGTTGTTCATTATTTCCATTCTTCGGGCATCGTCCGGCGCGAGCGACATGAAAGCAGCCCCACGCAAGCCGACGGCACGGCGGACGGAGGGGGCGGGCGCGCACGCAGGAAACGAAGCAGCGAGCATAGTCGTTCGTCTAACTCTTCGCGGTCCGCATCTGCGGGATCGCCGCTAACGCCGGGCGGGCCGGCGCCATTCGCCGTTCACGCGGTGACCGGCCGTCCCAGGCGGGCCAGGTCCACGACGAGCGCGCCGATGTTCCACGCGTCGTCGTCCCCGCGGATGCGCCGGCGCTCGACCCGCCGCCAGTCCCGGGTGTCGACCACGCAGATCCCGATCTCGATGATCTCGCTCGACTCGCCCCACGGCGGGCCGTCGGCCCAGCAGGTCGCCTCGACGTCGACGACGTTGAGAAACCGTTCGAATGCCTCATCCACGGTGGAGCACTCTAAAGCATCGCGCCCGCGGGCAATGTCCTGAATTTGTTTCGCCACCCGGGCCTCAATGAGCAATTTTCAACCTGGCCCGGGCCGGAGGTATCCGGGCCGTCGACCTCCGCCGGGCGCTGCCGCCCGGGCCACGTTGAAAAGGCTCAATGGTGGTCTGTCGCCTTTCGCGCGACGACGAGCCAGTGGCGGTGAATGCCGTCCCGGTGCCGGCCCAGGGTGGTCAGGGGCATCGTTTCCACGGTGAAGCCGGCCGTCGTCAGGTCGTCGCGAACGGCGCGGAACCCGGTGGTCCGGTAGTACATGACAAACGGCGGGCGCCACACGGCGTTGCGGATTCGCATCGCCATGTCGAATCCGAGCATCACCCAGTACGGGATCGAGGTGACCGGCGGCGGCGCCCAGATCGGAAAGGCGAAGATCCCGCCGGGCCGCAGCGTGCGGTGCACGCCCGCGAAGAGCGCGGGCCGTTCCGCCGGCAGGAAATGACCGAGCGCCCCGAAGGTGACCGCGAGGTCGAAGCCCTCGGCGAACGGAAGAGCGCGGACATCGGCCCGTACCAATGTGGAATCCGGGTGGGCGCCGCGCGCCCGCGCGAGCATGCCGGCGCTGAAGTCGACACCCGTGATCCGTCCCCGGCACAGGGAACGGAGAACCGGCAGGCCCGCGCCCGTGCCGCAGCACACGTCCAGCCCGTTGCCGAACGGGCCGAGCCCGGACATCGCCCGGACGGTCGCCTCGAGAATGCTCTCCGGCGTACGGAATGGGGTGTGGTCGAACTTCGGGGCCAGGAGGTCGTAACCGCGCTCGACGGAGGACAACGCCTGGATGCTCAGTTCACGCAGGGTCGGGCCGGGTGACGACATCACCGGCCGAGGGTACCCGCGGCGGCCACGGGAGGCGGCGACGACGCCGTCCCCCCGGGGTGCCCGCCTCGCCCGCCATCGACGTACGCCATAGTGCAATCGCACGATCTGGCGCGACCTTTGCGACGGGGAGGGGCCTCGAAATGGCTTATGACGCGTTCATCTCCTACAGCCATGCCGCCGACGGGGCACTCGCACCGGCATTGCAGCGCGGCCTGCAGCGGCTGGCGAGGCCCTGGCACCAACGGCGGGCGCTCGAGGTGTTCCGCGACCAGACCGGCCTCGGGGTCAGCCCGGCGCTGTGGTCGTCGATCCGGACGGCCCTCACCGGCTCGCAGTACTTCGTCCTGCTGGCCTCCCCGGAGGCGGCGGAGTCCAGCTGGGTCAACCAGGAGATCGAGGACTGGCTCGCGCAGCACCCGGTGGACCGGCTCCTCCCGGTCGTGACGTCCGGGGAATGGGTGTGGGACACCGCCCGGGGTGACTTCGACTGGGAGCGGTCGACGGCCGTGCCGGCCGCCCTGCGCGGCGCGTTCCGCGAGGAGCCTCGCCACCTGGACCTGCGCTGGGCCCGCTCGGAGCGCGAACTCGACCTGCGCCACGGCCGGTTCCGTGAGGCCGTCGCCGAACTGGCCGCCTCCATGCACGGCATGAGCAAAGAGGATCTCGACAGCGAGGACGTGACCCGGCATCGCCGGGTGGTCCGGCTGCGCCGCGGCGTGCTCGCGGTCGTGGGCGTGCTCGTCATGCTGGCGATCGGCACCGGCTGGCTCGCGGTGCGCAACGCGCGTACGGCGGCCGCGTCGGCGGTCGAGGCGTCGCGGCAGCAGCAACTGGCCGGACGACAGCGCGACTCCGCCGCGGTCTACGCGGCCGAGGCGCGACGTCAGCAGCAGATCGCCGCGGACGAGCAGGATCTCGCTCAGCAGGCCGCCGCGGACGCCGGCCGGCAGCAGAACAACGCCGCGGAGGCCACGGCCACCGCGAGCGAGCAGCAGGCCCGGGCCGATCGCGCGGCCGTCGAGGCCGGGCGTCAGCGGGCCCTGGCCGAGGAGCAGCAGCGCAAGGCGGCGCAGGCCGCGGCCGACGCCCGCGAGCAGCAGGCTCGGGCCGATCGCGCGGCGGCCGAGGCCGGGCGTCAGCGGACCCTCGCCGCCGAGCAGCAGCGCAAGGCGGCACGGGCCGCCGCCGAGGCGCGGCGGCAGGAGAAGGAGGCCCGCGTGCAGCAGCGGGCCGGCATCAGTCAGCGCCTGATCGGCCAGGCCGACGCCGCCCGGCAGCGCGATCCGCGCACGGCGACGCTGCTCGGCCTCGCCGCGGCGCAGATCCGCCCGGGCGGCCGGGCCGAGGCCGGGCTGGTCAACACCTTGGCCGGAACCCGCTACGCGGGGACCCTCGCCGGCCACACCGGATCGCTGACGGCGACGGCGTTCAGCTCCGACCGGCGCCTGCTGGTGACCGGGAGCGCGGACCGCACCGTACGGCTGTGGGACCTTCCCGAGCGTGGCGCACCCCGGGGCCTGGCCCGGCTCACCGGCCACACCGACACGGTCGAGGGCCTCGCGCTCAGCAGGGACGCGACGGTCCTGGCCACGGGCAGCCGGGACGGGACCGTGCTGCTGTGGGACCTTCGCGACCGCCGGCACCCGCGCCGCCTGGCCCGGCTCGCCGAGCACACCGACGCCGTGACCACGGTCGAGCTCAGCGCCGACGGGCGCACCCTGGTCAGCGGCAGCTGGGACGGCACCGAACTCGTGTACGACCTGGCCGATCCCCGGCATCCGCGCCGCCTGGCCCGCCTGGCGGACGACGGCGCGCAGGTGACGGACGCGGCGCTCAGCGCCGACGGGCGCACCCTGGTGACCAGCAGCTGGAACGGCGTCGTGGTGTGGGACCTGAGCGACCGCGCCGACCCGCGCCGGCTGGGCGCGCCGGCCGAACTCTCGCACTCGACGGTCAAGCTGGCGCTGAGCGCGGACGGGCGTACGCTCACCGCCGGCCAGGAGAGCCGCCCCGTCTCGGTGTGGGATCTCGGTGACCGCGGCAACCCCCGCCGGGTGGCCCAGCTCACCGACGGCAGCGGGTGGGTGAACGCGCTCGCGCTCAGCGCGGACGGGCACACCCTCGTGTCCAGCTATGCGAACCACGTCGTGCTGGGGTGGGACCTGACGAACCCCGGCAGGCCCGTCCGGATCGCCCGGCTCTCCGACTACTCCGGGCCGGTGAACTCGATCGGCCTCAGCGCCGATGGGCGGACGCTGGCGATGGAGGGCCGCAACTACACCGAGCAGTTGTGGGATCTGAGCGACCGCACCGGTCCTCGACGCGTCGCGCAGGTGACCGGCCTCGGTGACGAGGTGAGCGGGGTCGCCCTCAGCGCCGACCGACGGATCTTCGTCACGGGAAGCTGGGACGGCACCGCCTCGGTGTGGGACCTGTCCAGGCCCGCCGCCCCCCGCCGGCTGGGCCGGCTGGAGGGCCACCTCGACTCGCTCGACGCGGTCGCGCTCGGCGACGACGGGCGTACCGTCGTCACCAGCAGCGTCGACGTCGTGCGCCTGTGGGACACCGCCGACCTCTCCGTCAGCCGCGCCGTCGTCACGATGGCCGGTGGAACGACGTCGGTGGCCGCGGTCGCGCTCAGCGGGGACGGACGACTGCTCGCCGTGGGCCTCGCCGACGGGGTGGTCCAGGTGTTCGACGTGTCCGACCGCCGGGCGCCGCGCCGCCTGGCCCGGTTCGAGGGGGTCGGCGACGGGGTGGAGGCGATGTCGCTCAGCGCCGACGGGAAGACGCTCGCGGTCGGCAACGGCAGGAAGGTTCAGTTGTGGGACCTGACCAGGCCCGCGTCTCCCCGGAGGGCGGCGCTGCTCAGCGACTCCACCGGCGCCCTGGAGGAGCTGTCGCTGAGCGCCGACGGGCGAACCGTCGCCACCGCCGGCTCGTTCGGTGTGGTGCTGCTGTGGGACACGGCCGACCGCCACCGTCCCCGGCTGGTCGCCCAGATCGTCGGCGAGCCCGGCTCGACCGAGGCGGTGACGCTCAGCCCGGATGGACGCACCCTCGTCAACACCGGTGAGGACACCATTCTGCTGTGGGACCTGACCGACCGCAGCAACCCCCGCCGCTTCGGCCAACTCGACGCCCGGGTCGGCTCGATGTCCGACATGGCGTTCAGCGCCGACGGAAACAGCCTGGCCGCGGGCTCGGGCCGCACCGCCGGCGTGTGGGACCTGGCGCACCTCAACGGTCTCCGGCGCCACGTGGTGGAGCGCGCCTGCGCGGTCAGCGGCGGCCCGACCCGCGAGGATTGGGCACGCTACGTGCCCGAACTGCCGTACGAGGAGACCTGCCGGTAGGGGTGGTCATCGGCCGGTGGCGCAGTCGGCGGGCGGGGCGGGTTGCGGTCTGTCGTCGCCGACGAAGGTGATGGGCCGCTCGAGGGATAGCTCCCGGGTCGTGCCGATGCCCAGCCAGCTCACCCTGAACCGAAGGGTTTCGACGGACATGGTGCTGTTCTCCGACAACCCGGGCCAGCAGGACATGTCGAGCGACCACAGCACGGTCGCGACCTCCCCGGGACCCAGCGTCACCCGATCCCGCGGGGCCGAGACCTCCCCGAAGTCCTGGTAGCCCGCCACGAAGGCGACCCGCTGCCCGTGGAGCCAGCCGGCCATCTCGGTGAGGTCGAGGCCGCCGACGGTGATGGGCAGGTGGCCCTGGTTGCTGATGCTGAAGGTGGCGCTGACCGTGTCGGCGGGTTTTCCGCGCACGATCATCCGGGTGGTCTCCACGCCGTCGTCGGCCCAGGACATGCCCTTTCCCGGACCGCTCAAGCCGCCCTCAGCGAGCCGAGGGCTGCCCCACCACGCGAAGGTTCCGCCGCCGGCGGCAACCAGCAGCACTGCGGCGATCACCGGCCACAGGCGCGGCGTTCGCCGCGGTGGCGGTGCCGTCTTGTCACCCTGCGGCGAATTCATCCGGCCCCCTGTCTGCACGTCCCGCGACCTCGTCGCGATGATCATGCAGCATCGATGCCGGGCCTCCGGCGGCGGCCAAAGATACGATTCAGTCATGATCCTTCCGAAGGTCCGGGATCCCCGCTTCGTGACGATCCGCCGCGGCGGGACGCTCACCGATGACGACCACCGGCTCCTCGCGCTGTGGGCGGCCTCGTGCGCCGAGCATGTCCTCGGCCTCTTCGAGGCGGCCCGGCCGGAGGACCCGCGGCCGCGTCACGCGATCGAGCACGCCCGGGCCTGGGTGCGCGGCGAGGTCAGGATGATGGAGGCCCGCGCCGCGGGCGGCCACGCGATGGGCGCGGCCAGGGACCTGCGCGGCGCGGCTAGGCACGCCGCGTACGCCGCCGGGCAGGCCGCGGTGGTCGCGCACGTCGCCGCGCACGAGCTCGGCGCCGCCGCGTACGCGATCAAGGCCGCACGCGCGGCGGCGCCGGACGGCCGGGACGAGACCGCCGGGCGGGCCGAGTGCCGGTGGCAACGCGACCGGCTCCCGGAGGCGATCCGCGAGCTCGTCCTCGACGACCAGCGGCTGCGCAACGACATCTGCTGGTCGGTGTTCGACTGCTGACGCGTCAGGGCTTCGGCCCGGGCGGGCTCAGCACGTCGCGCGTCGCCGGCCTCCCGCCGGGGAACGACGCCACGTCCCAGAGGCGTACGGTCTGGTCGGTTCCGGTGGTTGCCAGGATCCCGTTGTCGCGGCTGAAGGCGATCGCGTTGACGGCACCCGTGTGACCCGTCAACGGGTCCCCGGCGGCATGCAGGGCCGGGAGTTCCGCGGTGTCCCACACCCGTACGGTGTCGCCGGCGGCCGCGGCCGGATACCTGCCGTCGCCGCTGAACGCCAGGGCGTTGACCGCGACCGGGCGGTTCGTCACACCCCGGCGGGCCGGCAGCGCCCTCGGCGGCGCGTCGAGCGACGGCCCGCCGGACGGCGACGGCTTCCACAGCCGCACCCGGCCGTCGGCGGACGCCGCCGCCAGCCGGCCTCCGAGAGGGCTGAACGCCAGCGGGTAGGGGACCTGGCCGGACTCGGGTGGCGCCTCGGCCCGCTCGGTCACCGCCGGCGCGGGCACGGTTCCCAGCGATCGCCGGGTCGCCGGATTCCACAATCCGATCGCGCCGTCCCACCCGGCCCCGGCGAGAACCGAATCCTCGCGGCCGAACGCGATGCCCCGCTGCGGCACCAGGGACTCCCGGAGCGTCTCGCAGGTGATGTTGGGTGAGTTGTACTTCTCGCCCCTCAGCGACAGCAGCAGCGGGGGCTTGCCCGGAAGCTGTTCGTGGTCACGATGGCAGTAGGGCATCGCGGCGATAACGTGCGGCCCCGCAGCCGGCGCGCGGCCCTGCCGCGGACCGAGGCCGGCCCGGTCCTGCACCGAAATGTCAGCGCCGCGTCGAGCGCCGCGGTGCCGCGACCAGCACCAGGCCCGCCGTCCGCAGGTCCGTCGACGAGGCGTCCATCGTGGACGCATCTTGGCCCGGCGTCGCGATCAGGCCGGCTCCCAGGACGGCCGCCACGGCGAAGATCAGCAACGACAGGCGTGCGGGGAGCCGCCACCACGCCGCCGCCCGGCCCGGCGCCGGCCGCCGGATGCCCAGCTCGAGCCGGAGGCAGACGGCCACCAGCGCCAGGCCCACCCTGAAGAACTCGGTGGGGGACATCAGCGTGGTGATCACGATGATCCCCGCCGCGATGGTCCAGGTCGCCGCCGGGTAACTCGCCCGTTCCGGGTCCCGCCACCAGGACACGGCAAGCCACCCGACCCCCAGGGCCAGGGCCGGCATCACGACGTACGAATAAATGGAGATCGTTCCGAGGACCACCTGCAACGGGGCCGCGGCGATGAGCCCGGTCGTGGTCGTCAGCGAGTACCTGGCCACCGCGAAGGCCTTGACCAGGAACACCACCACGAGCAGGACCGAGCCCACGGCGGTCGCCTGCCCCAGGTCGATCGGCAGGCGCCGGTCACTCGGCCCCGGCGCGGGATCCGCCGGAGGGGCCTCGTCGCGCCGTGGTCCAGGTTTGCGCCTCGGGGCCCCGACTTCCGACTCACTGCAACACCCTGGCCGATCGGTGCCGGGCGGCATAAGTAGCGATTGTCACCAGAAGCGTGAGCGGGCCTCGAACCCGTGCCGTGCCGTACGGTCGGCTCATGGCCGGAGCTACGCCGCTGACCTATCCCGGTGCCCTCGCTGTCCTCGGCCGTCACTCGCCGGCCGCCGTGGAGGTGCTCGACCGGGTCGCCGGTGCCGGCATTCTGCTGGGTGCGATCGTTCACCCGCCGGCACTCGGCATGGTGGACGCCAAGCAGGAGGCCGGCCGGCTCGTACGGGATCTGCTCGGCCCGGTGCTCGAACGCGTGCGCGGCACGTACGGGCGCAGCCGGCACGAACTGATCGCGGCGGCGCACACGACCCTCGTGGTGGCGGCGCTCTTCGACGCGCTGCGGCAGACGATCGGCCCGCTCTACGACGCGCTGGAGGTGACCGACGCGGAGAAGCTGCGGCTCGCCACCGCTCGCGGAGAGATGATCTCGCAGTCGGGCTGGGTCGACCAGCTGGCCGGGGCCGACCTCGCGCTGCCGTCGCCGACCGCCGGTTTCGAGGAGAACCTGAACGACAGGCTCGCCCCGCAGGTGGCGGGGCTGGTCGACGGGGCACTCGCCTTCTTCGAGGGGCTGCGCGCGTGGAACCAGCGGAGCCTGGGCGCGGACATCGTGCCCCGCACCGTCGCCCGATGGCGGGACATCTACCGCGACATGTACCTGCGGCTCAGCTCCGACGTGCCGGAGTTCTTCGTCTGGGCCTCGTTCGGGGAGCACGCCGCCACCCGCGACGAGCTGCGCCGGGTCAACGCGCGGCTGTCCGAGGTGCTCGACCGGGCGTCCGAGGCGATGGGCCAGTTGCACGACATCCTCGTCGCGGGCGCCGCGGTCGACCGGCCGCGCCGCGGCACCATCCGGGCGGGGCTCGCCCGGAGCGCCGCCGCGGTGCTCGACCAGCCGCTGTTGCGTTCGTCGAAGCCGCCGGGCGGGGTCTCGCTGCCGACGGTCGCCGAGGGCTTCGTGACCCCCCGATTCCGGTACGCGGTGGCCTCCGGCCCGTCCGCCGGCGCCATGTCGCAGGAGCAGTGGTGGGACGACCGGCCGGTGCGCGACGGGCTCGACGTCTTCCTCGCCGCCTGCCTCGCCCACCCCGACTCGGCCCGGCTGCCGCTGATCGTGCTCGGCCATCCCGGCGCCGGGAAGTCCCTGCTCAGCGAGATCCTGGCGGCCCGGCTGCCGAGCGAGCGGTTCGCCGTCGTGCCGGTGCAGTTGCGCCGGGTCAACGCCGACGACCGTCTGATCGTCCAGGTCGAGACCGCGCTGCGCGACACCCTGCACGAGCAGGTCTCCTGGGGTGCGCTGGCGGACGAGAGCGCCGACGTCACGAGGGTGATCGTCCTCGACGGCTTCGACGAGCTGATCCAGGCTACCGGGACCACGCAGTCGAGCTACCTCACCGAGGCCGCGCGCTTCCAGGCGGAGGAGCTCGCGCTGGGCCGGTCGGTGGCGGTCATCGTGACCTCGCGGACGATCGTGCTGGACCGGGCGCGGGTGCCGGACGGCTCCCTCGTGATCAAGCTGGAGGAGTTCTCGGAGGAGCAGATCGGTCAGTGGCTGACGGCGTGGAACCGGGCCAACGCGAGAACGGCGCGGTTCCGCGAACTCGGCACCGGCGAGATGCTCCGGCACGGCGCCCTGGCCCGCCAGCCGCTGCTGCTCACCCTGCTCAGCATCTATCACGCGGACCCGTCGGCGGCCCGGCTCGACGGCGACGGCATGTCGACGGCGACCCTCTACCGGATGCTGCTGGACAACTTCATCCACCGGCAGGTCGCCGACAAGCCCGACCGGACGCCGAGCGACGACGTGCTTCCCCGGCTGCTCGGCGACGCCCGGTGGCGGCTCAGCATCGCCGCCTTCGCCATGTTCAACCGGCGCAGCCAGTACGTCGGCGACCAGGACCTGGAGCGGGACCTCGAGGTCTTCCTCGGGCGCGGACGCGACCCGGCGTCGGGGTTCGACCTGCCGGCCGGGCGGGCCCGGCAAACCGTTGCCGGGTTCTTCTTCGTCCACGTCGCCCGCGCCGACGAGCGGACCGACCACGCTCGCCGCACGTACGAGTTCCTGCACGCCACCTTCAGCGAATACCTGATCGCCGAACGCGCCCTGATCCTGCTCGACGGGTACGCCCAGCGGCGCGAGCTGTACCGGTCGGATCCGTCCGCGCACGAGGCGCCGGACGACAGCATGCTGCGGGCCCTGCTCTCCTACCAGCCGATGAGCCTGCGCCGCGCGATCCTGGACTTCGGCCGGGGCCTGGTGGCGCGGTACCCGGCGACGCGCCTCCCGGCGATGCGGGCGGCGGCGGGGTCCCTGCTGGCGTTGG
Organism: Actinoplanes sp. NPDC026623; assembly: GCF_040638275.1. Classification (NCBI taxonomy): domain Bacteria; kingdom Bacillati; phylum Actinomycetota; class Actinomycetes; order Micromonosporales; family Micromonosporaceae; genus Actinoplanes; species Actinoplanes sp. NPDC026623. Next base: position 18,732 of record NZ_JBEZXZ010000083.1, read on the forward strand.
CGCGTACCAGGGCGTTCGGCCGCCTGGCCTACCACCCGGCGCCGCCCGACGTGGTCGACGCGGCCGCCGCCTACACCGCCAACCTGACGCTGCTGGCCGTCCTGCTCGCCGACAGCCCGGTGTCTGTGGAGTCTCTCGCGCCGCCCGGCGCCGACGCGCGCCACTGGTGGCGGTCGACGGTGCGGCTGTGGCAGGCGGGCCTGGACGAGGAGTCCTGGGAGAGCCTGGAGAGCTCCCTCCAGGTCGGGCGAGTGAGCCTGTCCCTCAGCGTGCGGGACGGGGGAGCCGCCGGCCAGTTGTCACTCCCATAGCCACGGTCGCGGCTGCCGCCCGCTCTCATAGTCCCCGGCAACCCGCCGAAGCAACTGCCCGGTGCGGTCGGCGTCGAGGGCACTGCGCCAGATCACGCCGAACAGGTCTGCGTATAACCCGACGCGCACCGGGTCGTCGAACAGGACGTCGCCGGAGACGAGCTCGGCATAGACCAGTTCCCGGTCCACGAGCAGGTAGCCGTGCGGGCAGAGGGACAGACGCTCGAAGGGCAGTATCCGGACCCTGATGTGCGGGCGCCTCGCCAGTTCCGCGAGCCGGCGGACCTGCTCCGACATCGTCTCGACACCGCCGAAGGACCGATACAGGGTCGACTCGTCGAGCACGACCATCAGCTCCGGAGGATCGGATCCGTCGAGGATGCGCCTCTGGCGCTCGAGCCTCAGCTCCACTCGCAGTCCCACGTCGAACTGTTCGGTGCTTTCGCGTGCGTAAAGCTCGCGCCCGGTGCTGATCACGGCCTCGGCGTAACCCGGAGTCTGCAGCAGGCCGGGGATCACGCTCGTCGCGAAGTCACACAGCTTGTCGGCATCGGACTCCATGCCGACGATGTCGGCGTACACCGACGACATGACCGTCCGATACTCGTACCACCAGCCGCGGGCGCGTGACGCGTCGTTGCGGCGCAGCATCTCCCGCGTGGCCGCCTCGCCCATGCCGAACAGCCGGGCCAGGGCGCGCAGATCATTGGCGACGATCCCGACGTCGCCGTTCTCGATGCGCGCGACCTTGGAGAGCGACCACTCCATCCGCTCCGCGACCTCGATCTGCGTCAGCCCCGCGACCTCCCGCGCGCGCCGCAGGTCGGAGCGCAGCATGCGGGCGGCGCGGATCGGGCCGGGCTCACGCGTCGCCACCCTCGAAGCCTATCCTGACGGGTGTGAATCCTTCGGGCCGGCGCGTGCGCGCGGCTGCGCCGGACGACCGGGTGCGTGGCTCCTATTTCGTGTTCGCGGACGGCCGGCTGTCGCGGGTGGACACCGGAAGCAGCCAGGCCGAGCTCGTCGCCGAGGTGCCGAACATCCGGGAGATCGCACAGGGCGGGGGCGACGGACGGCTGAAGGGCAAGGAACTCGAGATCACGCTGTACGTCCACGGCCCGTGGGTGTGCGTGACCGAACGTTTCGGCACGAACGCGTCGCTGGTCAACACCGCCACCGGGGCGGTCCGTGAGCTCGGCCGCGCCGACTACCACTCGAACGTGTCCAGCTACTCCGTAGGCTTCCTCGATCGGGACGGACGCACCCTGCTGGTCTCGCAGACGCAGTGGAACCGGCTGGACATCGTCGACGCCGAGACCGGCGCGAACCTGACCGAGGGCCGCGACTACATCGACTATTTCCACTCGCTGCTGCACGTCTCGCCCGACTCCCGCCACTTCCTGAGCAACGGCTGGGTGTGGTCGCCCGCGGACATGGTGCGGGTCTTCTCCACCGAGGCGTTCCTGACCGGCTACGAACCGACCGGCATCCCGGTCGGAACGATCTTCGGCTACAACTGGGACCGGCCGTGCGCGTTCGTCGGCGACCGGACCTTCGTGCTCGCCCTGGACGACAGCGTGGACAGCTTGGACGAGGAGGAGGTCGCCGAATACACGTACCGTCAGCTGGCTTTCTTCGAGATTCCGGACCTGCCCCGGGCCCACCCCGCGGACCGCTGGCTGGAACCCGCCCGGCTGGTGGACTGCGACGTGTTCCCGCGCAACCAGTACGGCGAGGTCAAGGGCGAGCTGCACCACGACCCCGAGTCGGGTCACCTGATCGCCCTGACCGCCGGCGAGGGCTGCTTCGTCGTCTCGCTGGACGGCGACGTCGTCGCCCGCCTGCCCGACATCAGCGCCGCGAGCCCGCCGTCGCACGGCGACTTCGGCAGCAGTTACAGCGGCACCGGCGGGTGGTCCTTCGCGCCGGAGCACCGGGTGTTCTACCGCTGGATCGACGGTGCGGGCATCGAGGAACGCCCCCTGCCGGCGTAGAACAGAGCCAGCTGGCCGGCCGACGGACTCCCTGACAGGGTCACGCGGCTCCGGCACTCCGACGGGAGACACGATGGGAATGTGGGCCAGGCTCAACAGGCCACCCGACATGCGTCTCCGCCTCAAGGTCGTGGCGATCGGGTGGGTTCTCATCGGCGCCGCCGGGGCGTGCATGGCAGGTGTCGCCCTGATACCGGACCTGCGCGCCGCGCACGGCGGCGGCGCGACCGGCGCGTTCACCCTGACGGAACCGCAGGGGTGTGACCGCTACGAGCCGCCGCGCCGGTGCGGCTGGTTCGGAGACTTCGTCAGCGACGACGGCAGGACCGTTCGCCGGCACATGGACCTCGCCGATGGGCTACCACCGGGCGCCCAGGTCGGTGACACGGTCGCCGCCCGCGACACCGGCAGCCTTGCCGCGATCTACCCGACCGACGACGAAACGACCTGGCGCACGACGGCGGCCTTCTTCGCCGGGTTCTCCGGCGCCTTCCTGATCGGAATCGTCGCGCTGCAACCATGGAAATGGCGAAACCGCTGAAGAAGGAGCCGCAGCGCCTGACGAACGAAACCGTCGACCGACCGTGACACCGACCGGCCATCCTCGCCGTGCCACAGCACACCCGCCGTTCCGCCCGGTAGCGTGGCAAGCAGGGGTCACGGCAATCGTGGTGAGGCGGGTGGCCGATCCCGGACAACCCCTGTGGGAGCGCGAATGTCGCATCGGCAGATCTCGGCCCGGCAGACGAATCCGGTGGCGCGCGACTACGGCGGACCATTCGCGCAACCCATATCGCCCGGTGCGTGACGACACTTTCACTGACCAAGTGCCGGCCCCATTCCACCTGCCGAGTGGCAGCCCATTCCACTTGCCGAGTGGCAGCCTATCTCACCCACCAAGTGACGGCCCATTCCACTCGCCGTGCAGCAGGCTGATATCACCCGCCGTGTGGCGGCCGATAACGTCGATCCCGTGGCGGCGCATTTCACCCGCTGTGTGGGCGTCGCATATCGGCACAGTGGACAATGAATTCCGTTTGGCTCTGGGCTGGCGTTCGCACGGTGACCGTCACGGACCCGGCAATATTCGATAAGGTCGAGTGTTACCGCGCCCACCGATTCACGGCGGCCACCCGATTTCAGGAAGAAACCACCACCGGGACCCGACCGCGACAGAAGTAGTGCCGGACGCCCCACCCGAGAATCAGGCGGCGAGGGTGTCGGGCACCCCAGCCGCGACCGTCGAGGCGCCGCCATCGGTTGTGACACGGGCCGTATCGGCACCGCAGCCGCCGGCGAGGACGCCACCGGTGCTGGCGCTGGCGGTGCCGGTGCCGGTGACGCCGTCCACGGCCGACGAGGCGATGTCCGAGGTAGTAACGCCTGCCGGGAGACGTGCCCCGCCGGCAGTGACAGGCGGACCGGCGACCGAGATGCACGTGGTTGCCGGCGCGGTGCCGGTGCCGCCGGTCGTTGCGGCGGCTTGGCCGGTTGCGGTGCGAGACCGGGACGCGACGCAGTGGACACTCGCGGTGCGGCGGGCGCTCGCGATGCAGATAGCGGCGCGGGTGCGGCGGGCGCTCGCGGTGCAGAGGGTGACGCGGGTGCGGCGGGCATTCGCGGTGCAGATGGCGGCGCCAACCCATTTCGGCATTACCGTTCGCTGGGGTCGCCCTGACAATTCCGATACAGCGCGCCGCTCACCGACATTGAAGGTTCGGCCAACCTGTCATGTCGCTGACAAATCGTCGATGGTTCATCACCATGCGTGAGTGAGGGTCATTGCGGGACGCAATCTAGGCGTCGCGGCGGTGGAAGGCGGCGGTGGCGGCGGCCAGCAGGAGCACGGTCCACCCGGCCATGACCAGGGCCCCCGGTACCGTGCCGAGGCCACCCTCGGTGGCCGGGACCCCGCCGAACAGCCGGCGCCCGGCCATGTCGGGCATCCAGAACCCGAGCGGACTGATCTTGCTGAGCAGCAGGGAGAACGACACCACGGAACTGTTCACGACCAGCACCACCAGCGGAACGACGCCGCTGCGGGTGAAGACCGTGATCGCGAGTCCGATGAGGCCGCTGAGGATCCAGTAGAGGGCGGCACCGAGACAGCGTGTTATCGCCTCGCGGACGTTGACGGTCTCGCCGATCATCAGGCGGGCGGTGCCGATCGTGAGGGGCATCGTGACCGCGGCGATCGCGGCGATGGACAGGGCGACGACGATCGCCTTCGCGGCCAGGGTCAGCACGCGGTCCGGCACCGCGGCGAGGCTGGTGGTGATCTGCCGCTCGCCGGCGTACTCGCTGCTGAAGACGGTCACCCCGATGACGGTGGCGCCGACCGTGCCCAGCGGCATCGCGGCGAACGCGACCTCGAGCGGCGCGGTGAAGGCAGCGGCGCCCGGGTCGGCGTGCACCGCGTACGCATTGAGGACGGTGATGAGCAGCGAGCCGAGCAGGGCGACGGCGGCGCCGGCCCACGATGCCGGCAGGGTCCGGATCTTGCGCCACTCGGCGGAGGCGGCTCGTGACGCGGAGAGGACGCGTGTCGGGTTCATCGTCCGGCTCCGATCAGGGCGAAGAAGGCGTCCTCGAGCGTCGCGTACCCGGCGGTGATCCGGGAGAGCGGGCCGCCGGCCATGATCCGGCCCGCGGCGATGACGACCAGGTCGTCGGCCACCTCGGCGACCTCGCTCATCAGGTGGCTGGAGAGCAGGACCGTGCCGCCGGCGGCGGCGTGGTCGCGCAGCAGGCCCCGCATCCAGCGGATGCCCTCCGGGTCCAGGCCGTTCGCGGGCTCGTCGAGCACCAGGGCGGCCGGTTCGCCGAGCAGCGCCGTGGCCAGGCCGAGGCGTTGCCGCATGCCCAGGGAGAATCGGCCGACCCGGGTACGCCCGGTGTCGGCGAGCCCGACCCGCTCGAGTACCTCGGTCACCCGGGCGCCGGGGATGCCGTTGGACCGGGCCACCCAGCGCAGGTGACCGCGGGCGGTGTGCATCCGGTGCGCGCCGGAGCCGCCCAGCATCGAGCCGACCGTGCGCAGCGGTTCGCGCAGGCTCCGGTACGGGCGCCCGCCGACCAGCGCGGTGCCGGAGGTGGGCCGGTCCAGGCCGAGCAGGATGCGCAGGGTGGAGGATTTGCCCGCCGCGTTCGGGCCGAGGAAGCCGGTCACCCGTCCCGGCTCGGCGCGGAAGGTGACGTCGGCGAGCACGGTGCGTCCGCCGTGCCTCTTGGTGAGTCCGTTGATCGAGAGCATGCCGCCATTCCAATCGGGAACTCCCCGCCGGACATCGGGCCCAGGTCCCTCAGACCGTGGTCCGATGCCCCGGGTGGTGGCCCGACCTAGAATCCGACGATGGATCCGGGCCGGCCGTCGTGGCGCTCGCGCGCGTGGGCCGCCGCCCTCACGGTGCTGGGCGTGTTCGCGCTGTTCCTGGCCACGACCGGGTTCGAGTCGCCGGGCGCGCGCCGGGCGGTCCCCGCGGTGGCCGTCGCGCTCACCGTCTCGGTGCTGGGCTGGGCCTTCACGCGTACGCGGGCACAACGCCGGCGCTACGAGGAGGAGCTCGCGGCCTGGGCGGCGGAGCGGGCGGCACAGGGTGAGCGGCTGCGGATCGCCGCCGACCTGCACGACCTGGTCTCGCACGGGCTCGGGCTGATCACCGTGCGGGCGGCCGCCGCCCGCAGCGTGCGCGGCCCGGGCGGCGACGCCGAGCGCGCGAGCGCGCTGGCCGACATCGAGCGCGCCGGCCGCGAGACCACCACCGAGCTGCGCCGGATGCTCGGGGTGCTGCGGGCTCCGGGCGCGGCGCCGTTGCGCCCGGCCGAGACCCTGGCGGACCTTCCCGCGATCGTCGGCGAGGCGAACGCCGCCGGCCTGACCGCGTCCCTGCGCCTGCGCGAGGTGGGCGAGGTGTCGCCCGGCACGCAACTCACCGTCTGTGCCGTGGTCCGCGAGGCCCTGAGCAACACCCTCCGGCACGCCGGTCCGGTCCGCTCGCGGATCAGCGTGCGCCGGGAGGCCGGATCGATCGTCGTGGACGTCGAGGACTCCGGGCCGGCCGACGGCTGGCGCCCGCAACCGGGCGCGGGTCACGGGCTCGACGGCCTGCGCGAACGCGTGTCCGCGCTGGGCGGGACGCTGCACGCGGGCCCGGAGCGGGGCCGCTTCGGCGTGACCGCCCGCATCCCCGACCGGGAGGACGCGTGACCGCCGGGATCCGCGTTCTGATCGCCGACGACCAGCCGCTGCTGCGCCACAGCCTGGCCATTCTGGTGGACGGCGACCCGGCGCTCAGCACCGTGGCGCAGGCCGCCACCGGCACCGAGGCCGTATGCCTGACCCGGCAGTTGCGCCCGGACGTGATCCTCATGGACATCCGGATGCCGGGCGGCGACGGCATCGAGGCCACCCGCGAGATCACCGCCGACCCCGGGCTGGCCGCCAGCCGCGTCCTGGTGCTGAGCATGTACGAGCTCGACGAGTACGTTTTCGGCGCGCTGCGGGCCGGCGCCAGCGGCTTCCTGCTGAAGGACGCCCACCCGAGCGAGCTGCTCGACGCCGTGCGGCGCACCCATGCCGGCGAGTCCTTGTTCGCGCCCGCCATCCTGACCCGCCTGGTCGACCACTACGTCAGCCGCCCGGCCGCCGTGCCCGCCGCCGACCTGCGGGTGCTCACCGACCGCGAGACGGAGCTGCTCCTGCTGATCGCCCGGGGCCTCGCCAACCAGGAGATCGCCGCCACCCTCGCCATCTCCATCAAGACCGTGAAGACCCACGTGGGCAGCCTGCTGGCGAAGCTCCACGCCCGGGACCGCGCCCAGCTCGTCATAGCCGCCTACGAGAGCGGCCTCGTCGGTCCCCGCCGCCACTGACCCCAGGGTGTCTCCCGCCAACCCCAGGGTGCGGCCCGGATCTCAGGGGGTCCGCAGATCCCTAACGTCATTCGCGTCCCATCGGCCCCCTCACCGGGCGAGCGGGGCCAGGACCGCAGGGGAGGTGTGATCATGACGATCGACCAGTACGACGGCACCCGGGAGACCGTCCGCGACGCGCAGTCGGGGGACCTTCGTGCCGCTGACACATTCGTGCGGCAGTTCGAGAGGCTGGTCTGGTGGACCGTGCGGTCGTTCCGGCTGCCGGATGCCGACGCCGAGGACGTCGTGCAGAACACCTGGCTGCGGGTGTTCGAGCACCTGGACGAGGTGCGGGATCCGGACCGGGTCGGCTCCTGGGTGGCCACCATCGCCCGCCGGGAGTGTCTCAAGCTGATGCGCTCGGTGCGGCGGGAGGTGCCCGGGCTGGAGTTGCGGGCCGAGCAGCGCGACGACCGCGCGCCGCACCCGGAGCACGTCGCCGTCGACGCGCGGATGAACGACCTGCTCTGGCAGCACGTGAATTCGCTGCCGGGCCCGGCCCGCGACCTGGTGGTGACGCTGAGCGGCAACGACGCGCCCGCGTACGCCGATTTCGCCCGCCGCAAGGGCATCCCGATCGGGAGCATCGGGCCGACCCGGATGCGTTCGCTGCGCAAGCTGCGGGTCAAGCTCGAGGGCAACGGCCTCGGGGCGCACGCGTGGCACTAGAGACCGGTCCGTGGGTCCCGGTGGGGGGCCGGGATCCGCGGACCGCCCGCTCAGGCCTTGACGGCGCCCGCGATGCCGGCCAGGTCGGTGCGGGACCGGATGTTCGTCTTGCGGTAGATGTTGCTCAGGTGGTACTCGATGGTCTTCTGGCTGAGGAACAGGGTGGTCGCCGCCTCGTGGTTGGTGGCGCCCCGGGCCACCACGAGCGCCACCTGCAACTCCTGCGGGGTGAGCTGGGGCAGCGCGTCGGCGGACCGGCTGACGGTGGTGCCGGTGGCGCGCAGCTCGGTGCGGGCCCGCTCGGCCCAGGGCTGCGCGCCGAGGCGGGTGAAGGTCTCCAGGGCGTCGTGCAGGTGCTTGCGGGCCTGGGCCCGCTGCCGCTGCCGGCGCAGCCGCTCGCCGTAGGAGAGCTCGGTGCGGGCCCGCTCGAACGGCATCAGGGCGCAGCCCAGCGACTCCAGTGCGATCTTGAAAGCCTCGGCCATGTCCTCGGGGGCGGCCAGCAGCGCCCGGCACCGGGCCGCGGCCGCGTCGGCCCACATGCCGCCGGGGCGGTCCTGCTGGGCGTCGAGCAGTTCCCGGGCGGCGTCCGGGCGGCCGTCGCGGATGTAGGCCTCGACGAGGTCGAACACCCACGGCACCACGGCGGGGTCCTGGATGTGTGTGGCCACCGGCAGGGCGCGCACGGCCTCGAGGTGGGTGATCGCCTCGCCCGCCTCGCCCTGGCCCAGCGCCAGCAGGCCCAGCTCGTGACCGGTGTAGAGCGCCATGCAGTCGACGCCGAGGCGGTCGGCCACCTCCACGGTCCGGGCGACCCGGCGGCGGCAGTCGTCGGCGCGGCCCTGCACCGCGTCGAGGCGGCCGGTGAAGAACAGCCCGTAGAGGTCCGCCTGGCGGGTCTCGCTCGCCAGCCGCAGGCTCTCCGCGGCGCTGGCCCTGGCGTCGTGCCAGCGGCCGATCCGGAAGTGCAACTCGGAGGAGATGCCGAGGGCCTGCGGCAGCACGCCGAGGGCGCCGGCGGAGCGTGCGGCGGCGACGACCCGGTCGAGCAGCTCGCCGGCCCGATCGAAACCCTCCAGCCAGATCCAGGTCAGCGCCGCGTGGCAGAGGTCCTGCGCGCGTACCAGGGGATCGGCCCGCATGAGGTCGGGGTGACAGCGCCGCAGCAGCTCCTCCGCGGCGCGGCGCTCGCCCGCCAGGGCGAGGCCGCCGGCCAGCGCGACCGCCGCGACAAGCTGGGGCGGCCCGCCGGCCCGGGCGGCCAGCTCGTGGCCGCGGCGGACGACGGCCTGCAGCCGCTCGATGTCGCCGACCATGAAGTACGGGATGCAGGCGTCGGAATACATCAGCGCGGCCCGGCCGGGGTCGAACTCCTCCACCGCCGCGGCGCTCGCGACCAGGAACTCCAGCACGCCGTCGGGGCGCTCGCGCCACATCCGCACGTAGGCGCTCATGTGCTGGATCAGGGCGCGCCGGCTCGGCTCGGTGGTCAGCGGCAGCGCCTCGTCGAGCAGCACCAGAACCTGATCGTTGCGCCCGGCGAGCTGCCAGCAGCGGGCCGCGCGCAGCAGCCGCCGGGCCCGGTCCGGGCCGCGGCTGAGACGGGCGGCCTGCCCGAACGCGCAGGCGGCCGACACATACCCGGCGCGGCTGCTGGCCCGCAGCGCCGCCTGCTGCAGCAACGTTGCCACGTCTTCATCGGGGGAGAGCGTTGCCGCGGCGAGGTGCCAGGCGCGAGCGTCGGCAGCCGCGTCGCCGGGTACGTCGGCGAGCACGGCCGCCAGCGCGTCGTGTGCGGCGCAGCGGTCGTCCATCGTGGCGGCGTGGTAGACCACCGAGCGCAGCAGCGGGTGCCGGAACTCGGTGCGGCGGTCGTCGATGGTGATCAGGTCCTGGGTCTCGGCGGGCGCGAAGTCGCGCAGGTGCAGCCCGGTCGCCTCGGCGGCGAGCAGCAGGACGCCGGTGTCGCCGCCGACCGCGGCCGCGGCCAGCACCAGCGCCTTTCGGGTGTTGCCGGGCAGCTCGGCGAGGCGGGCCTGCAACGCCCGCTCGATCCGCGAGCCGGGCGGCACCTGCGGCGCGGCGACGCCGACGCCCGCCGGGTCGGGCTGCTCGCGGCCGAGCTCGATGACGCCGAGCGGGTTGCCGGCGGTCGCGGCGTGCAGCCGGGCGGCCGCGCCGGGCGGGGCGGCGGGCAGGGTGGCCCGGCACAGCTCGTCCACGTCGTCGATCGAGAGGCCGGCCAGCGCCACATGCGACGCGCGCAGGTCGGCGGCGTCGTCCGGGTTGCGCGTCGCGATCAGCAGCGCGATGCCGTCGGCGTGCAGGCGGCGCCCGGCGAAGAGCACCGCCTCGCGGGAGGAGGCGTCCAGCCACTGCAGATCGTCCACGACGATCAGCAGGGGGGAGGCCTCGGCGGCGGCCGCGAGGATGCCGACGGTGGCGGCGCACACCGTGAACCGGTCGCCGGCCACGGGCGGCCCGAGGGCCAGCGCGCTGCGCAGCGCGGCGGCCTGCGGCGCCGGCAGTCCGGGCAGGACCTCGAGCACCGGGCGCAGCAGGTCGGCCAGGCCGGCGAAGGGGATCTCCGACTCGTCCTCGTAGCCGCGGGCGGTGAGGACCCGCATGCCTGTCGCGTTCTCCGTGGCGTAGCCGATCAGGGTGGTCTTGCCGATGCCGGGCTCGCCGGTGATCACCAGCGCGTCGCTGCGACCGGCCCGCGCACCTGTCAGAAGAGCGTCGATCAATGCACGTTCGGCGGTCCGTCCGAGCATCATCGGCCGAGTGTATTCCCGTGCTCGGGGCGCGAGGCTATCGCACCGAATCGGCGCAGCCGTTCGGCTGATCTTTCCTGAAGGATCATCATCATGATAGAGACAACCAGTACCCCGCCGGTCGGCGAACCGCGGGACGGCTCCTATCTGTCCCCGGTGGGCGGCCGCGGCACGCCGCTGACCGTGCTCACCCCGATGCCGCGCCGGTGGACCCCGCTGCTGCGCGGCCTGCTCTTCCTGCGCCACCTGATGGGCGCGCCGGCCGACCTGCGGCAGATGTCGTTCATCCACTTCGCGCACTGGTCGGTCATCTCCCGCTTCCCGGGCCAGCAGCGCCGCTCCCGGTACGCGTACCTGCTGTTCCGCAGCGACTTCAACGGCGCCTGGAGCAAGTACATCGACGCGTTCTCGATCAGGATCCCGTTGCGGATGGCGCTGATCTGGGGCTGGTCGTTCGGCTTCCCGGGTGCGCTGCCGCCGGGGCCGTTCCGCCGCTACATCGCCGCCAACGACCTGCCGGTCGCCCACTACTACTCGGCGTACCCGGAGTCCGGGGTCACCGAGATCGCCGCGGCGCTGCGGGTGCGCGACGCGTTCGAGCGCCACATCGGCGACACCGCACCGGAGGCCTTTCCGGAGGCGTGGCGCCGGTTCCTCGACGAGGTGCAGGAAGACCTGTACAGCTGGGAGTCCGGATCATGAGCATCGGCTACCGAACCGGTACGCGGTCCGTCACCGTCTTCGCCCGCATCGAGGACGGGCGCGCGGAGGTGGTGCGCGCGCGGCTGCGGGCGTACGAGAAGGACAGTCCCTTTGCGCGGGTGCCGGGTGTCCACTTCGCCCGGCTCGTCGTGATCGAGCACGCGGTGCGGCAGGAACGGCCGAGCGTCTGGCGCCGGAATGCCCGGCTGCTCGACCTGCTCGCGCACTTCGGGCGGGGCCCGCGCCCGGACGACCTGCCGCATCCGTACCTGATGATGACCGCGACGGTCGACGGCGAGCCGGCGGACTTCTTCCGGCGGCTGCGCCACCTCGGCCCGGACGCCGACGCCGTCTGGGGTGACTGCACCGGCTATCCCCGGCACTACGAGGAGGGGCCGTTTCTCGACTTCTTCGCCGAGCGCAGCCTGCGGGCCGACTACACCTTCGCCGGCGCGCCCGACGGGACCGTGACGGAGATCAGGGACGCGGTCCTGCTCCGCCGCCAGCTCGCCGCCTTCGCCGCCACGGCCTGCGACGTCTCCGACGACGCCCTGCTGCGCCGCTTCCGGACGGCGCCCGTGACGGCGGCGCCCGTGACGGCGGCGGCCGTGACGGCGGCGGCCGGGTCCGGCGCCGGGCTGGATCCGGCCGACATTCAGGGGCTGGTGCTGCGCGGCTACGGCGATCACGGCGTCGCGGCGCACCTCTATCTGCGGATCACGTCCGGGCCGCGGGCGCGGCGCTGGCTGGGTGCGGTGGCGACCGAGGTGACCTCGGCCGCGGAGTCGCCGGGCCGGGCCCTGCACGTGGGCGTCAGCCACACCGGGCTGGCCCGGCTCGGCGTGCCCGAGGCGGACCTTGCCGCCCTCCCGGAGCCGTTCCGCGAGGGCATGTACGCCCGCGAGGACCGGCTGTCGCCGGGCCGTGGCACCGAGCCGTGGCGGGGGCCGTTCGCGGGCCCCGGCGCCGTCGACGTGGTCCTGCTGCTCTCCGCCACCGGTGACGCCGAGCTCGGCCCGTGGCTCGAACGGCTGCGACGCAACGCCGGGCACGGCGGCGGCGTGCGCGTCGTCGGCGAGCAGCGGGGCCGGCGGCTGCCGGGCCCGGACGGCGACGGCCGGACCTTCGTCGAGCACTTCGGCTTCGCCGACGGGCTGTCTCAGCCGCGGGTCGCGGGCTACGGCCGGTGCGGCCCCGGCGAGGTGCTGCCGGCCGGGGAGTTCGTGCTCGGGCGGCCCGACGTGGACGGTGACATCGCGGGCCGCGACCTGCCGGCCGTGCTCACCCGCAACGGCAGCTTCCTGGTGTATCGAAAGCTCGAGCAGGACGTGCCCGCGTTCCGGGCGATGACCGAGGCCGCGGCCGGGCCGTTCGCCGACGGCGCGGACGGGGTCGCCGCCGGGCTGGTCGGCCGCCGCCGGGACGGCGCGTTGCTCAGCCCGTGCCCCGCCGGTTCGCACGTGCGGCGGGCCAACCCGCGCGACTCGCTGCCGGGCGGGCGCGAGCTCACCCGCCGGCACCTGATGATGCGCCGCGGCATCCCGTACGGGCCCTACCTGCCGCAGGGCGCGGACGACGACGGCGCCGAGCGCGGGCTGCTCTTCCTCGCCGTCGTCGGCGACCTCGCCCGGCAGTTCGAGTTCGTGCAGACCGAGTGGCTCTCGGACGGCAACGTCTTCGGCCGCGGCGAGGAGCAGGACGCCTTCACCACGGCCGGCGGCACCGGGGCCCGGATCCTGCTGGCGGGGTCGCCGCCCGCGTACGTGAGCGTGCCCGGGCCGGTGGTGACGTGCCGCGGCGGCGAGTACTTCCTGCTGCCCGGCCTCGAGGCGCTGCGCGCACTGTGCGATCAGATTTGATCAGCTGGGCTGCCGGGGCCCGCTGCTCTCCCTGATCACCAGCGTGGTCGCCAGCTCGATCCGGTGGCTGTCCAGCCGCTCGCCGTTGATCACCCGTAGCAGCATGCGGGCGGCCGCGACGCCCATCTCGCGCAGCGGCTGGTGCACGGTGGTCAGCGCCGGCGCCATCCACGGGGTGAAGTTCAGGTCGTCGAAGCCGACCACGCTGCACTGCTCGGGTATCCGCAGTCCGCGCACCCGGGCGGCGGAGTAGACCCCGGTGGCCTGCTGGTCGCTGCCCGCGAAGATCGCCGTCGGCGGCTCGGCCAGCGCGAACAGCCGCCGGGCCGCCTCCAGGCCGCCGTCGTGGTGGAAGGCGGCGTAGCGGACCAGGTCGCGCTGGGCGCTCAGGCCGGCGGCCTCGAGCGCGGACCGGTAGCCGGCCACCCGGGCCCGGGTGCAGAGCAGCGACTCCGGGCCGCCGATCGCCGCGATCCGGGTGTGCCCGAGCGAGATCAGGTGCTCGGTCGCCGCGAACCCGCCGGCGAAGTTGGTCGTGCCGACCGACGGCACGTCGGGCGGCGGCGCGGACACCCCGTCGACAAGCACGAACGGCAGCGTGCGCCGGGCCAGCTCGGCGCGCTGGTCCTCGTCCAGATCGGAGAGGACCAGGATGGCGCCCTGCGAGGCCCGGGACAGCAGCGACTGCAGCCAGCGCCGCGTCAGGCTGGCCCGGTTGTGCACCGCCGACACCGCGAGGGTGAGCCCGGCCTCCTCGGCCACCTGCTCGACGCCGGTCAGGATCGCCAGGCCCCAGTGGCTGTCCAGGTCATTGATCACCAGGTCGATGAACTCGCCGCGGCGGTTGCTGCGCCGCGGCGAGCGCGGCCGCTGATAGCCGTGCTCGGTGAGCAGCCGCTCGATGATGGCGCGGGTGTGCGCGGCGACGTCGCTGTGTCCGTTGAGGACCTTGGAGACCGTCGGCACGGAGACGTTCGCCTCGCGGGCGATCGTCGCCAGGGTGCAGCGTGGCACCGCGGCCACCTCCTCGGCTGTCCGGAAGCCACAGTCTGATCACCTACCCCGGGGTTTCCAAGAAGTTTCGAAAGTTGTCCGGAGATATTTCGGACCGCGGGGCTCAGAACTCCGCGATGCGACGGTCCTGATCGGGGCAGACGTTGTCGATCGCCAGCTTGATCAACTTGTGCGCGGTGGCCTCGTCGGTGCCGAACCGCTCGGTGCCGGCCACGACGGTGCGGGCGCCCTCGCCGGCCGCGAGCGACGTGCACGCCTCTCCGGCGATCTCGGCGATCTCGTCGTCCCGGTGATCGACCGCCAGGTCTGGCAGCCGGTCCTGCACCGCGGCGACGAACCCCGAGGGGCCCAGCGCGACGACCCGCGGGCTGCCGGCCCGGCGCCCGGAGCGCGGCTCGGAGCGCGGCTCGGCCGGCGGTTCCGTCCGCGGGGTGCCGGTCGCGGCCGGCGCGGTGTGCCGGCCGGCGGCGACCACCGGGGCCGCGGGGGTGGGCGCGTCGCTGCTGGTCGCCGGCGCGGGCACGGTCGCCGGCCCGGTGCCGGCGTCGTCGCCGCATCCGCTCAGCGCGACCAGCAGAACCGTCGCGACCAGCCATCTGTGCGCCATCATCCACCCCGCTCGTCCGATTCGTGCCGGGCAGACCCTAGCCGTGGCGGGTGGGTATCGAGGCGGCTCGCCCACGGACGGCGGGCGGGGACCCCCGGGCGGGTGAAGGTGGACGCCCCCGCGATCCGTCGCCCGGGGATGCGAGGATCACCCGATGCGTGAAGTGGTCGACGGGGTTTTCGAGCTTGCCCTCGGGTACGTGCACATGCACCTCGTGGTCACCGACGACGGGGTGGTGCTGGTCGACACCGGGCTGCCCGGCAGGTCCGCCAAGGTGGATCAGGCGCTGCACGAGATCCGGCGCAAGATCGGCGACGTGCGTACCGTGCTGCTCACCCATCATCACGCCGACCACACCGGCAACGTCGCCGACCTGCGCCGCCGCTCCGGGGCCCGGGTGGTCGCGCACGCCGCCGACGCCCCCTACGTCACCGGGGACGCCAAGGCCGCCGCCCGGCACCCGATCGTCAAGATCGTCTCGCGCTTCATGGGCAGCCCCGAGCCGGCGCCGGTCGACGACGTCGTCACCGCCGACGGCTCGTCGCCGCTGCCCGGCTTCACCGCCCTGCACACCCCCGGCCACACCGCCGGGCACCTGTCGTTCCTGCTGGACCGGGCCGGCGGCGTGCTCTTCGCCGGTGACGCCGCCGGCGGCAGGCGGGGCGGCCGGATCGGCAGCTCGCCACGGATGGTCTCGGTCGATCCCGAGCTCGAGGCGAGGAGCGTCGCCCGCCTCGCCGGCCTCGAGTTCGAGCACGCCGTCTTCGGCCACGGCGGGGCCGTCTCCGGGCGGGCCGTGGACCGCTTCCGCGAGTACGTCGCACAGCGAACTCACAGAGGGCTCTCGGGTAGCTGACAATCCGGCGGGCAACAGTTGGTGTCATGACCGATCTGCTGACAAGGCCCACGTACACCCGGGACCACGCCGCCGCCGCGCCGCCGTTGCCCCCACTGCCTCCCCATGTCGTCAGTCACCGGGGCGACGGCCGGCGACGCTGGCCGCGGCGGGTGGCCGGCGGTGCGGCCGTGCTCGCCCTGATCGCCGGCGGCGGCACGGCGGGCGGCCTG
>NZ_JBEZXZ010000084.1:0-34620 GCF_040638275.1 Actinoplanes sp. NPDC026623
CGCCCCGACGGCGCGGCCCAGCTCCCGCCGGGCCAGGCCGGCCTGGGCCAGGTTCGCGGCGGTCACGCGGCGCCCGAGCAGACCGGGCCGGTTCGGGGCGGTCACGCGGCGCCCGAGCAGACCGGGCCCGTTCGCGGCGGTCACGCCGCACCCGGGCAGACGGGGCCGGCTCGTGGTGGCTACGCGGCGCCCGAGCCCACCGGGCCGGTTCGTGGCGGTCACGCCGCACCCGGGCAGACGGGACCGGTTCGCGGCGGTCACGCCGCGCCCGAGCCGACCGGCGGCCACGCCGCCCCCGACGAGATCGGCGGGTTCACGGCCGGTGGCCGCGGTTCCGCGCGCCCGACCGGCGGCTCCATCCGCCCGGTCTCGGCGGTCCCCAACGAGTCGTTCGGCTCGCGCAACGCGCCCTCCGCGCACGCCCGCGCCGAGGGGCACGCGGCGGAGTCCGGCGGCCGGCACGGTCGTCCCGATCCGGGACAGCAGCCCGGCGAGGGCTTCGGCCAGCACACCGGCGCGCTGCCGCCGGCCGGTCGCGCGGGGGCCCGCCCCGGCGGCCAGCACGGCGCGGCCGACCCCGATGACGAGCCCGGCGCCGCCGGGCGCCGCGGCGCAGCGGGCCCACGCGGCCGCGGCGCGGCCGACCCGGCCGGCCGAGGCGGGCGCGGTGCCGCGCCGCCGCCCGGCGCCGGGGGCCGGCCCGTGCGCGCGTCCGCATACGTGGTGCCACCCGTCGTCCCGGGGCGCGAGGGCGTGCGGACGCCCGCCGTGCCCGGCCGGGCGGGTGCCATGGCGGGCAGCACCTCCGGTGTCGTCGGCCAGACCGGCCAGATGCCGCGCGTCGGCGAGGCCCCGGTTCGCGGCACCGGCCGCCAGGCCCGCCCCGGCCAGCCGGGCGCGAACCAGCCCGGTGCCGGCCAGTCCGGTCCGGGTCAGCACAGCGCCGCTCAGCCCCTTGTCGGCCAGCCCGGCGCCGGTCGTCCCGGCATGGGTCAGGCCGGCACGGGTCAGCCCGGCGCCGGTCGCGCAGGCGCAGGCCAGCCGGGCGTCGGACAACCGGGAGCGGGTCGTTCCGGTGCCGGTCAGCCTGGTGCCGGTCAGCCTGGTGCTGGTCAGCCTGGTGCCGGTCGTCCTGGTGCTGGTCAGCCTGGTGCCGGTCAGCCTGGCGCCGGTCGTTCCGGTGCTGGTCAGCCTGGTGCTGGTCAGCCTGGTGCCGGTCGTCCCGGTGTCGGGCAGCCTGGTGTCGGTCAGCCCGGTCAGCGGCAGCAGCCGCCGGGCGGGCCGGGCGTCCCAGGGCAGGGTGTCCAGGGGCCGGGTCAGCAGTCCGGCGGTCGTGCGGCGCCGGGCCGGCAGCCGTCCGGTCGTGTCGCGCCGCCCGGACAGCAGCCGCGTGGTGCGGCCGCCCAGTCTGCGCCCAGCGCCTTCGGCGGACCGGGCCAGCCGGCCGCCTTCGCCGGTCCCGGCCAGCAGGGCACCGGCCCGGTCGAGAGCGGGCAGCACAGCGCCGGCCTCACCCGCCCGGCACCCGGCGGTGCCGGTCCCGGTCAGCAGCCGGGCGCGCCCGCCCGCAACCCCAACGTTCCCGCGGACCAGCCGGGCGCCCCGCGTCCCGGCCAGCCCGGCACCTTCGGCGGCCCCGGCAAACAGGGCGGTCTCTCCGGCCCCGGACGGCCCAGCGGTCTTCCCGGCGGCCCGGCCGCCGGCCGGCCGGACGGCCCGGCCCGGCCCGGTCAGCCGGGCGGCCTCGCCGACGGCGACGACTTCACCGTCACCGGTGCCCGCCGCCCCACCAGCCTCGGCGATCCCGGCCAGGCGGGCCGCGGCGCCGCAGCGGCGCCTCCGGTTCGCGGCACGGGCGCGGTGCCGCCCGTGCGCGGCGCCGGCCAGGTCCCGCCCGGCCAGGTCCCGCCCGCACGCGGCGCGGCGGACGGGCCGGCGGGCGTAGCCGTCCGCCCGGTCTCGCCGGGTCGTGGTGCTCCCGACGTTCCGCGTGGCCGTGGCGGCGCGGATCTGCTGCCGGGTCGTGGCGCGGCGGAGGTGCCGCCCGGCGGTGCCGTGCGTCCGGTTTCACCCGGTCGTGGTGCTCCCGACGTGCCGCGTGGCCGCGGCGGCGCCGACCTCCTGCCCGGTCGCGGCACGGCCGACGTGCCGCCCGGTCGCGGCACCGGTGCCGTATCGGGCCACGGCGCTCCCGAGGCGCCCGGCACGGACATCGTCCTGGCGCCCGGCCGGCCGGTGCGGGGCACCGGACAGGTCGCCGTGCCCGGCCGGGGTGCCGGGCAGGCCCCGCCGCCCGTGCGGGCGAAGGCGGCCGCCGCCGTCGCCGCGCTCCCGGCCGGCGATCCCGCCGTGCCCGGGCGGGGGACCGCGCCGAGGCCCGCCACGGTCGTCACCCAGGACGAGGACTCGCCGGGCGGCCTGTGGGCCGCCGGAGCCGAGCTGCGCGCGCAACTGCGTGAGAAGCGCCGCCTGCGGGTCATCACCCTGGTCACGCTCAGCGTCGTCGTGCTCGGGCTGCTTCCGCTGCTCTTCGGCATCCGGTCCACGACCCGCGACCCGGTCTTCAACTCCCTCGACGCCCTCGGCGTGCCCAGCTGGGCCAGCAAAAAGGTCGAGGACCGCAGCAGCGGCAGCCGGTGGTGCTTCCTCGACTGCCGGTTCCGGGAGCGCACCGCGCAGTCCGACCGGCCGTTCAAGGAGACCGACAAGGTCTACGCGGAGGCCCTGGCCTCGGCCGGCTGGAAGGCCCGCGGCGGCGAGTGCACGGACCAGCCGACCACGTCCGGCAAGTACACCTGCTGGACCCGGGACGAGTTCACTCTGGACCTGTGGGTCCGGCTGCCGGAGTGCGCCGTCGACGCCGTCGCCGCGCAGGACCCGGGCGCGTTGCCGTCCACCGGGCCCGACGGGGTGGTGGCCGCCGCCGACCCGTCGAAATGCACCGGATCGACGGTCAGCATCAAGGTTCAGAACTCGATCACCGACGAGCGAGGCCGTCCCGAACCGGCCGTCGATCCCTCCCTGGTCGGCGAGACGCCGGACCCCGTGCTGACGAACGATCCCCTGCTGGAGCCGACACCGTCGGCTTCGTGACGCGCTTGCCGGTGACGGACGGTAGGGTCTGCACGTTGTCACGCTGTGAGGCATCGTCAGTAGAGGAGACGCGTAGATGGACGTAACCGCCGGAGAAATCGCAGGCCTGATCGCGGCGGGCGCGTTTCTGATGCTCGTGGTGGTGCTGGCCGTGCCGATTCTCAAGCTGAGGCACACCGTGGACGCCGCGACCCAGGCGATCAACGACCTGAACGACCGGACCGGCCCGGTGCTGGGCAACGTCAACGAGACGGTGGAGAACGTGAACACCGCGCTCGGACAGGTCCAGGTCACTTTGGACGGTGTGAACGTGCAGCTCGCCAAGGTGGACACGATGACGGAGCACGCGCAGAACGTCACCGCGAGCGTGGCGAATCTGGCCACCGTGGTGTCCGCCGCGGCCGCCAATCCGTTGATCAAGGTGGCCTCGTTCGGGTACGGCCTGCGCAAGGCCACCGCCGCCCGCCGGCACGCCGAGGAGGAGCGCGATGTCCGCGCCACCCTCAAGCAGCGCCGCAAGGCCGCCCGCGCGGCCCGCTGATCATTTTCGAACCGGGAAGGAAGACCGCCATGAAGCGGCTGCTCTGGCTGGGCGTCGGTCTGGCCGTCGGCGCCATCATCGTGCGCAAGGTCACCCGCAAGGCCGACGAGTTCACCCCGTCGGGCATCGCCGCGTCGCTTTCCGAATCCGCTGGCGGTCTCGTGGAGTCGCTGCGTAGCTTCGTGGATGACGTTCGCGACGGGATGGCCGAGCGCGAGAACGAGATCCACGAGGCCTTCGCCGCGGGCGAGCTCTACCAGGACAAGTACGCCGATCTGCGCGAGGACGCGCAGGACGGCACACCCGGGCGGCAAGCCCAGGAAGGTCAGCGATGAAGACGGCGGAGATCAAGCGGCGCTACCTGGCGCATTTCGAGGCCAACGGGCACACGGTCGTGCCGAGTGCCCCGCTGCCGGCCATCGACGACCCCAACCTGCTGTTCATCAACGCCGGCATGGTGCAGTTCGTGCCGTTCTTCCTCGGCCAGCGCACCCCGCCGTACCAGCGGGCGGTGAGCGTGCAGAAGTGCATCCGGACCCCGGACATCGACGAGGTCGGCAAGACCAGCCGGCACGGCACGTTCTTCCAGATGAACGGCAACTTCTCGTTCGGCGACTACTTCAAGGCCGAGGCGATCCGGCTCGCCTGGGAGCTGTCGACCAACCCGATCGAGAAGGGCGGCTTCGGCCTCGACCCGACGCGGATCTGGCCGACGGTCTACCTCGACGACGACGAGGCGTTCGAGATGTGGCGCGCGACCGGCGTGCCCGCCGAGCGGATCGTGCGCCGGGGCAAGAAGGACAACTGGTGGCACATGGGCATCGCGGGCCCGGGCGGCACCTGTTCCGAGCTGTTCTACGACCGGGGCGCCGAGTACGGCAAGGAGGGCGGCCCGGAGGTCGACGAGGACCGGTACATGGAGTACTGGAACCTCGTCTTCATGCAGTACGAGATCACCGACGTGAAGAGCAAGGAAAACTTCACGATCGTCAGTGACCTGCCCAAGAAGAACATCGACACCGGCATGGGCCTGGAGCGCGTCGCCTCGATCCTGCAGGGCGTCGACAACCTCTACGAGATCGACGAGGTCAAGCCGATCCTGGCGCGGGCGGCCGAGCTGTCCGGCAAGGTCTACGGCGCGCACTCGGGCCACGAGGCCGGCAAGTCGCACCCCGACGACGTGCGGCTGCGGGTGATCGCGGACCACGTCCGCACCGCGCTGATGCTCATCGGCGACGGCGTGACCCCCTCCAACGAGGGCCGCGGCTACGTCCTGCGCCGCATCATGCGCCGGGCGATCCGGGCGATGCGGCTGCTGGGCTGGCAGGGCGCGACGTTCCCGGAGCTGCTGCCGGTGGCGCGCGACTGCATGTCGCCCTCCTACCCCGAGCTCGCGGAGGAGTTCGTCCGGATCTCCACGTACGCGTACGCGGAGGAGGAGACCTTCCTGACCACGCTGCGCGCGGGCACGGCGATCCTCGACACGGCGATCACCGACACCAAGAAGTCGGGCGGTGCCACGCTGAGCGGCGCGCAGGCGTTCCAGCTGCACGACACGTACGGCTTCCCGATCGACCTGACCCTGGAGATCGCGGCGGAGCGGGGGCTCGACGTCGACCGGGAGGGCTTCCGCCGGCTGATGGCGAACCAGCAGGCCACCGCGAAGGCGGACGCGGCCGCGCGCAAGACGGGCCACGCGGACCTCTCGGTGTACCGGTCGCTGCTCGACGACGGCGGCCCGGTGGAGTTCACCGGCTACGCGGAGGTCACCCGCGAGTCGCGGGTGCGCGGGCTGATCGGCGCGGGCGGCAAGAGCGTGGCGGCGGCGGTCGAGGGCGACTACGTCGAGCTCGTGCTCGACACCACGCCGTACTACGCCGAGGGCGGCGGCCAGCAGGCCGACACCGGCCTGATCAACGTCGGCGGCGGGCAGGTCGAGGTCGTCGACGTGCAGCAGCCGCTGCCGGGCCTGATCGTGCACAAGGCGCGGGTGATCCGCGGCGAGGTGCGCGCGGGCGAGACCGGCTACGCCGAGATCGACGTGACGCGCCGCAAGGCGATCTCGCGCTCGCACACGGCGACCCACCTGATCCACCAGACCATGCGCGCGTTCCTCGGCGAGTCGGCGACCCAGGCGGGTTCGCTGAACGCGCCCGGCCGGCTGCGTTTCGACTTCAACACGCCGGGGGCCGTCTCGGCCTCGGTGCTGCACGACGTCGAGCAGCAGGTCAACGAGGTGCTGCTGCGTGACCTCGAGGTACATGCGTTCATCACCACCCAGGAGGAGGCCCGCCGGCTCGGCGCGATGGCCCTGTTCGGGGAGAAGTACGGCGATGAGGTCCGCGTGGTTGAGGTCGGCGACTACGCGCGTGAACTCTGCGGCGGTACGCACGTGTCCCGCTCGGGCCAGCTCGGCCTCGTGAAGATCCTCAACGAGTCGTCGATCGGCTCCGGCGTGCGCCGGGTCGAGGCGCTCGTCGGCATCGACGCGTTCGGGTTCCTGGCCAAGGAGCACCTGCTCGTCTCGCGGCTCGCGGAGCTGTTCAAGGTGCCGGGTGACCAGGTCGCGGACCGGGTCGAGCAGACCGTCACGGCGCTGCGCGACGCGGAGAAGGAACTCGAGAAGATGCGCGCGCAGCTGGTGCTCGGCGGCGCCGGCGCGCTGGCCGAGCAGGCGCGAGATCTGCACGGCATCGCGTACGTCGGCACCGAGGCACCCGAGGGCGCGGCGACCAACGACGTGCGTACCCTGGCCCAGGAGATCCGGGGGAAGATCGACGCTGCCCGGCCGGCGGTGGTCGCGGTCGCGGCCCGGTCCAACGGCAAGGCGTCACTGATCGTAGCGATCAATGCAGCAGCGCGGAGTCGTGGTCTGTCGGCGACGGATCTGGTCAAGGGTGCGCTCTCCGGGCGAGGCGGCGGTAACGCCGACCTTGCTCAGGGTGGCGGCGTGCCTGCCGACCAGGTAATTCAGCTGCTGACGGCGGTGGAGAAGGCGGTCGGCGAGGCCGCCTGAGAGGAAGGCCGGCTCAATGAACGCGTTGTCGCGGGGTAGGCGACTGGGCGTAGATGTGGGTAAGGTCCGCGTCGGGGTTGCACTCAGTGACCCTGACGGGATCTTGGCCACCCCCCTGGTCACAGTCGCCCGTGACATGGGTACGGCGCCCGACGCCGTCCCCGGCGACATAGCTGAGCTCGTGCGTCTCGTGGGGGAACACGAGGCGGTGCAGATCGTGGTGGGTCTCCCCGTGCGCCTCAATGGCTCCGAGGGGGCTGCCGCCATAGATATTCGTGCGTACGCTGGGCGCCTGGAACGTGCGGTCGGGCATGTTCCGGTCGTCCTGACGGACGAGAGGATGTCGACCGTGGTCGCAACCCGTAGGCTTGCCGAACGTGGCGTCCGAGGGAAGCGGCAGCGGGCGGTCGTCGACCAGGCGGCCGCGGTGGAGATCCTGCAGAGCTGGCTGGACGCGCAGCGGAGGCAGACGAGATGATCGACGAGCTGGACCTGGCGTTCGATGAGCAGGTCGACAAGACCAAGCCACGCCATCGGCGCGG
This sequence comes from Actinoplanes sp. NPDC026623, assembly GCF_040638275.1. NCBI lineage: Bacteria > Bacillati > Actinomycetota > Actinomycetes > Micromonosporales > Micromonosporaceae > Actinoplanes > Actinoplanes sp. NPDC026623. Next base: position 7,193 of record NZ_JBEZXZ010000084.1, read on the forward strand.
CTCGAGGGGCAAGGGCGGTAAGTCCGCCGTCGCCTTCCTCATGGTGTTCATCCTGCTCGGCGTGCTCGGCGTCGGCGGATACCTCGGGTACGAGAAGATCAAGGGATTCTTCACGGCGGCCGACTACGACGGCCCGGGCACCGACCCGGTGCAGGTCACGATCGCCAAGAACGCCACGCTGACCGATATCGGCAACACCCTTGTCGACTCCGACGTCGTGAAGAGCACGGCGGCGTTCACCGAGGCGGCGGACCAGAACCCCAAGGGCAAGAACATCCAGTCGGGCACCTACAACATGCGCAAGCAGATGGCCGCGGAGCAGGCCGTGACGGTGCTGCTGGACCCGAAGTCACGGGTCGTCGCCGGCGTGGTGGTTCCCGAGGGCACGACCGCCCGGAAGACCTACGAGCTGCTGGCCAAGGGCACCGGCGTGCCGTTGAAGGACTTCCAGAAGGCGGCGAAGGATCCGGCAGCTCTGGGCGTGCCCGATTTCTGGTACAAGCGTCGCGACGGCAAGAAGGCGGCGACCACCAGCATCGAGGGCTTCCTGTTCCCGGACACCTACGAGTTCCCGCCGAAGTCGACCGCCTCTGAGATTCTCACCATCATGGTGCAGCGGTTCCTGAGCGTCACCAAGGATCTCGACTTCGTCGACAAGGTGCAGGACAACCTGTCCGTCTCGCCGTACGAGGCGTTGATCGTGGCCTCGCTGAGCCAGGCGGAGGCGGGCATCGCGGCGGATCTCCCCAAGATCTCCCGGGTGGCCTACAACCGGGCTTACAAGAAGAGCATGCCGCTGCAGTTCGACGTGACCACGAACTACTGGCTCGACCTGCAGTCGAAGACCGGCAAGCACTCCGGCAGCATGACCCAGGCCGAGCTCGAGGACCCGAAGAACCCCTACACGACGGAGCTCCGGGTCGGCCTGCCGCTCGGCCCGATCAACAGCCCCGGCGAGGCGGCGCTGAAGGGCGCGGAGGCGCCGACCGCCGGCCCGTGGCTGTTCTTCGTCGCCGTGGACAAGAGCGGCAGGTCGGCGTTCGCCACGACCAACGCCGAGCACGACGCCAACGTCCAGAAGGCCTGCCGGAACGGCATCCCGCTCTGTTGACGGATCAGATCGGGCCCCGCCGTGCCGCGGTCTGCGGCAAGCCGATCGGTCACTCGCTCTCCCCGGTGATCCACACCGCCGGTTTCGCGGCGGCCGGCCTGCTGAGCTGGACCTACACGTCCTTCGAGTGCGCGGAGGACGAGCTTGCCGACCTGGTGGCCGGCCTCGGTCCCGAGTGGGCCGGCCTGTCGCTGACCATGCCGCTGAAGGAGGCGGCGCTGACGCTCGCCGCGGCGGCGTCGCCCGTCGCGGTCGCGACCGGCGCGGCCAACACTCTGGTACGGCGGCCCGACGGCACCTGGTACGCCGACAACACCGACGTACCGGGGATGGTCCGGGTGCTGCGGGGCGCGGGCCTGCACCGCGAGCCGGTGGTGTCGGTCCTCGGCGGCGGCGGCACGGCCCGCGCGGCGCTTGCGGCGGCGGCCGAGTTCGGTGCCACCGAGGTGACGGTGGTGACCCGCCGCCCGGAGGCGCGTGCCGAGCTTGCCCCGGCCGCGGCGGCCCTCGGCGTGACGATCGTCGGCCGGGACTGGTCGCGGGCGGCGGACGCCTTCGCCGCGGACGCCGTCATCTCGACGGTGCCGAAGGGCGCGGCGGACGGGTTGGCGGCGACCGCGCGGTGGCGGCCCGGCGCGGTGTTGTTCGACGCGATCTACGACCCGTGGCCCACCCCGCTCGCCGCCGCGGCGGCCGCGCAGGGCGTCCGGGTGGTGTCCGGGCTCGACCTGCTGCTGGCGCAGGCGCTCGGTCAGTTCGAGCAGTTCACCGGGGTGGTTCCGGCCCCGGAGCCCGCCATGCGCGCGGCGCTGGCCGCGGCCGCCGGAAACCGGTGACCCGGGGCCGGCGCTCGGTGACAGTTCCGTAAGGCGGGATGGCGGCCACCGGAAGACGTCCGGCGATGCGACCGTGCCAGACTGTGACACGTGTTGCGTTGGCTAACCGCAGGTGAATCCCATGGCCCCGCGCTCGTCGCGCTCCTCGAGGGGGTGCCCGCCGGTGTGCGGGTGACGAGCTCGGACATAGGCCGCGATCTCGCACGCCGCCGTCTCGGTTACGGCCGGGGCGCGCGGATGGCGTTCGAGCAGGACGAGATCGAGATCATCGGCGGTGTGCGCCACGGTGTGACGCTCGGCAGCCCGGTCGCGATCCGCGTCGGCAACTCGGAGTGGCCGAAGTGGCGCATGGTCATGGCCGCCGACCCGGTCGATCCGGAGGAGCTTGCGGCGCAGGCCCGCAACGCGCCGCTGACCCGTCCCCGCCCGGGCCACGCCGACCTGGCCGGCATGCAGAAGTACGGCCACACCGACGCCCGGCCGATCCTCGAGCGCGCCAGCGCCCGGGAGACCGCGGCCCGCGTCGCCGTCGGCGTCGTCGCGAAGGCGATCGTCAAGCAGGCGCTCGGCATCGACATCGTCTCGCACGTCATCGAGCTCGGCTCGGTCTCGGTGAAGTCGGGCCTGATCCCCCGGCCCGAGGACGCCGACAGGATCGACGCCGACCCGCTGCGCTGCCTCGACCCCGAGGCGAGCGCCCGCATGGTGGCCGAGGTCGACGCGGCGAAGAAGGACGCGGACACCCTCGGCGGCATCGTCGAGGTGCTCGCCTGGACCGTGCCGCCGGGCCTCGGATCGCACGTGCAGTGGGACCGCAAGCTGGACGCCCGGCTGGCCACCGCCCTGATGTCCATCCAGTCCGTCAAGGGCGTGGAGATCGGCGACGGCTTCACCCAGGCCCGCTCCCGCGGCTCGGTCGCCCACGACGAGATCATCCCGACCGCGGACGGCGTCCGCCGGATCACCGACCGGGCCGGCGGCCTCGAGGGCGGCATCACCAACGGCGAAAACCTGCGGGTCCGCGCCGCGATGAAGCCGATCTCCTCGCTGAACCGCGCCCTGCAGACCGTCGACGTCACCACGGGCGAGGCCACCACCGCGATCAACCAGCGCTCGGACGTCTGCGCGGTTCCGGCCGGCGCGGTCGTCGCGGAGGCGATGGTCGCCCTGGTGCTGGCCGAGGCCGCGACGGAGAAGTTCGGCGGCGACTCGGTCACCGAGATGAGCCGCAACCTGGCCGGCTACCTCGACAGTCTGCTGATCCGGTAATGGCTCCCGTCGCGGTCGTCGTAGGCCCGCCCGGTGCGGGCAAGACCACGGTCGGCGTGGCGGTCGCCGCGCTGCTCGGCGTCGAGTTCGCGGACACCGACCACCTGATCGAGGCCAAGGCGGGCAAGCCGATCCCGGAGATCTTCTTCGACGACGGCGAGCCGGCGTTCCGGGCGCTCGAGCGGGAGGCGATCGCCGAGGTGCTTGACTCCTTCGGGGGCGTGCTCGCCCTCGGCGGCGGCGCGATCCTGGACGAGGGCACCCGCGAGGCGCTGCGGGCGCACACGGTGGTGTTCCTCTCCGTCGAGTTGTCCGACGCGGTCAAGCGGGTCGGGCTCGGCGCGGGCCGCCCGCTGCTCAGCGTGAACCCGCGGGCGACCCTGCGATTCCTGATGGAGGAGCGCCGCCCGCTCTACGCGTCGGTGGCCACCCACACGATCGCCACCGACGCCCGCGCGCCCGAGGAGATCGCGGCCGAGCTAGCGGCACTGCTCAAGGACGCCGGCTAGGGCGGCCGGCTCGCTCAGCATCGGCCAGTGTCCGGTGGGGAGCGACACGATCTCGGCCTCGGTCAGCCCCGCGAAGTACGGGTGGCCGGCGGCCATCATCTCCTTGATCTGCTCGGGCTGGAGGCTGCAGGCCACCAGCGTGGTCGCCACGTCCTCGGAGGTGGCCCGCGCGCCGAGCGGCTGCAGCGTCGACGCCGCCGGGTGCGGCGTGCACCGGGTCCGCAGCAGCGCCAGGGCGTTGTCGTCCAGCCCGGCGAGCAGCACCGGATCCTTGCCGGCGTCCCACTCGCGGGGCGGCACCGCGTCACCCTCGGGCGCGGGCCCCGGCGCCATCGCATGCTGGCTGGTGCCGACGGGCAGCGGCCCGCCGTCCACATAGACCACCCGGGCGATCCGGTCGCGCAGCCGCAGGGCCGCGGCGCTGACCGGCATGCCGCCGTAGCTGTGCCCGACCAGCACCACGTCGCGCAGGTCCTCGGCCTCGACGAGCCGGACGATGTCCTCTGTGTGCAGGTCCAGGTCGGTGCCGGGGCCGAGCAGGTGCGCGCGGTCGGCGACCCCGGTCAGCGTCAGCGGGAAGACCTCGTGCCCGGCGTCGCGCAGGGCCGCGGTGACGTCGCGCCATGCCCAGCCGCCGAGCCACATGCCGGGAACCAGTACGTATGTCGTCATGGCCACCACGCTAGGGCCGATACCGGACGGTTTCCGCCCGGTATAAGGAGCAGAATCGGGGACATGCCGCATCCCGCCTCGCGCGTCCTCGCCATGTTGGAGCTGCTCCAGGCCCACCGCCGGATGACCGGGGGAGACCTCGCCGAGCGGCTCGCGGTGGACGAGCGGACCGTCCGCCGGTACGCGGGGACCCTCGCCGAGCTGGGCATCCCGGTGACCTCGGAGCGCGGCCGGTACGGGGGCTACCGGCTGCTGCCCGGCTTCAAGCTGCCGCCGCTGATGCTGACCGACGACGAGGCGGTAGCGGTGATGCTCGGCCTGATCGCCGCCGACCGGATCGGGCTGGCCGCGGACTCGCCGGCGAGCAGCGCCGCCGAAGCGAAGATCACCCGGGTGCTCCCGGCCGCGCTGGCGGAGCGGCTCGCGGCGTTGCGGGCGAGCCTCGGCCTCACCATTCGGGGTCCGGCACCCCGGGCGCCGGACGCGCCGGGCGGCGCCGGTGCGCCCGAGGCCGTCGCCGGTCCGGCCATCGCGGACCTGCTGCTCACCCTCGGCTCCGCGACCCGCGGCAGCCGGCGCCTGGACCTGATCTACCGCGCGGGCCGCCGCCCGACCGCCGCCGCGCCGGTCCCCGACGGCCCGGCCGGTGACAACCGGCGGGCCGGCCAGCGCGGTGAGGGTCGGCGCGGTGAGGGTCGGCGCGGTGAGGGTCGGCGCGGTGAGGGTCAGGGCGGTGATGGTCAGGGCGGTGGGGGTCGGCGCGGTGAGGGCCAGGGCGGTGAGGGTCGCCACGGTGAGGGCCAGGGCGGTGAGGGCCAGGGCGGTGAGGGTCGCCACGGTGAGGGCCACGGCGGTGTGGACCAGGGCGGTGACGGTCGGCGCGGTGAAGGCCGGGGCGGTGACGGTCGGTGCGGTGACGGTCCGCGTGGGGTTGGTTCGGGTGGTGACGGTCCGTGTGCGGGACCTCCGCACGCGGAGAAGTCCGGCGGTCCCGCCGGCGACGCCCGGCGGCTCCCGGTGACCCGCCGGGTGGTGGATCCCTACGGCCTGGTCTTCCACGCCGGCCGCTGGTATCTCGTGGCGCACGACCATCGCAGCGACGAGGTCCGTTCGTTCCGACTCGACCGGATCGTCACCGTGCGGCCCACCGGGGCGGTCTTCGAGGCGCCGCCGAACTTCGACGCGGTTGCGCACGTGACCCGGCAGTGGGCGGGACTCCCCTGGAGGTGGGAGGTCGAGGTGCTGATCGACGCGGACGTCGCGCAGGTGCGGCGCCGGATCCCCGCGGCGCTCGCCGACGTCACCGAGGCGTCGCGGGGCGCCCGGCTGAGCTGCCGGGCGGAGAGCCTGCCCGGGATGGCGCAGCTGCTGGCCGGGCTGGGCTTGCCTTTCACCGTCGTCCGGCCGGACGAGCTGCGCGCCGCCCTCGTCGAGCACGCCGCCCAGCTCGTCCGCTCAGCCGGCCGCTGAAGTCGGGCATGCCGCTTGGTTTGTCCGCTGCGTCGGCTGCTGGAGTCGGGTATGCCGCTTGGTTTGTCCGCTGCGCCTGCCGCTGAGCTCGTACCGAAAAGGTCGTTCAGGTGGGTCGCTGCGCAGGCCGCTGGGCGGGGCGGTGGCCGTGATCTTCGTTGCGGAGTTGGCCGGCCGCTCGTCGCGTACCGAAGAGGGATTTCGGGGGTTGTCAGCCGGCGCGTTGCTCCAGGCGCTCGATGCGCTTGACCAGCGGGGCGAGTTCCGTGCGGACCGCGGCGAGCAGGCCGGACGCCGCGGCCGGGTCCGTGGTGCTCGCGCGCAGGTGTGCGTAGCCGGCCAGGGCGACGTTCACCGCCCGGCGGGTCGCGCGCGCGTCCGCGCCCAGGTCCCGCAGGGTTCGCCCGGCCTGGCCGGCGGGCTCGGCGGCCAGGCCGATCAGCAGGTGCTCACACCCCACGTAGTTGTGCCCGAGACCCGTCGCCTCGGCGACGGACAGCTCGACGGCGCCCGCCGCCTGCGTGCTGAACCGCAGGCCGTCGCCGCCGCCGGGCTCGGCCGTGTCCGGCACCGTGATCGTGCCCGGGTCGATCTCCATCGCGGTGAGGATCTGCAGGGCCAGGTTGCCGCCCTCGGCGAGCATCCCGTGCAGGAGATGGCCGGTGGTGACGTTCGGCGCGCCGGTGCCGCGCGCCCGGTCGATCGCCAACTGGAGTGTGACGATCGCCCGGGCGGTGAACTGGGGCAGCCGGCCGACCAGCTCGGTGCCGTCGAGCTCGCCCAGCAGGGTCTGCCGCAGGGCGGTGATCCGGTGGACCGCCTGCTCCAGGGCGCGCTGGCAGACGGCGGAGACGGGCACGCCGGCGTCGCGGACCGCGTCGGCGAGATCATCGGGCAGGTAGACATTGATTTTCGGCATGTCGACAGTTGTAACCCCCACTAGGGTTATATGTCTATAACCCCATCTGCCGGTCACTAGGATCGGGGCCGATGGACGACGTGACGCGAATCCCTGTGCCCGGTGATCGGCCCTACGACGTGCTCGTCGGTCGTGGGCTGATCGACGCCCTGCCCGAGCTGGCCGGCGGTGCCGTGCGCGCCGCGATCCTGCATGCCCCGCCGCTCGAGAAGCGCGCCATGGCGGTGGCCGACGCGCTGTCCGCGGCGGGCATCCGGCCCCTGCTGATCGAGGTTCCCGACGCCGAGGCCGGCAAGTCGATCGACGTGGCCGCGCGCTGCTGGGACGAGCTCGGCGCGGCCGGCTTCACCCGGACGGACGTGGTCGTCGGCGTCGGCGGGGGAGCGGTCACCGACCTGGCCGGTTTCGTCGCGGCCAGCTGGCTGCGCGGGGTGCGCTGGGTGCCGGTCAGCACCTCGCTGCTCGGCATGGTCGACGCGGCCGTCGGCGGCAAGACCGGCGTCAACACGGCGGCGGGTAAGAACCTGGTCGGCGCGTTCCACCCGCCCGCCGGCGTGCTCTGCGACCTCGACGTGCTCGACACGCTGCCCGCCGACGACCTGGTGGCGGGCCTGGCCGAGGTCGTCAAGTGCGGCTTCATCGCCGACCCGGTGATCCTCGACCTGGTCGAGGGCGACCCGGGCGCCGCCGTCGACCCGCGCAGCGCCGTGCTGCGCGAGCTGGTAGAGCGGGCGATCCGGGTCAAGGCGCACGTGGTCGGCAACGACCTGCGCGAGTCCGGCCTGCGGGAGATCCTCAACTACGGGCACACCCTGGCGCACGCGATCGAGAAGAACGAGAACTACGGCTGGCGGCACGGGCACGCGGTGGCCGTCGGTGTGGTCTACGCGGGCGAGCTGTCCCGCCTGGCCGGCCGCCTCGACGACGCGACCGCCGCCCGGCACCGCACGGTCATGTCGCTGCTGGGCCTGCCGGTCTCCTACCCCGCCGCGGCGTGGCCCGAGCTGCTGGCCGCGATGCGCGTCGACAAGAAGACCCGCGCCGACACCCTGCGCTTCGTGGTCCTGGACGGCCCCGCCCGGCCGGGCATCCTCGCCGGGCCCAGCGAGCAGACGCTGGCCGAGGCCTACCGGGCGGTGTCCCGATGAGGGTCTACGTGCTCAACGGCCCGAACCTGGGCCGGCTCGGCAGCCGCCAGGTCGACGTCTACGGCGTCGCCTCATACGCCGAGCTGGTGGCGATGTGCGAGGTGGAAGGCAAGTCGCTCGGGCTCGACGTCGAGGTCAGGCAGACCGACGCCGAGCACGAGATGCTGGGCTGGCTGCACGCCGCCGCCGACGAGCAGGCCCCGGTGGTGCTCAACCCGGGCGCCTGGTCGCACTACTCCTACGCGGTCCGGGACGCCTGCGCGATGCTCCGCGCGCCGCTGGTCGAGGTGCACATCTCCAACATCCACGCCCGGGAGGAGTTCCGGCACCACTCGGTGATCTCCGCGGTGGCGACGGGCGTCATCGCGGGCCTCGGGACGGACGGCTACCGCCTGGCGCTGCGGCACATCGCGGGATGCTGATGACCCGATTCGCCGGTTCGCGGCCCGCGCCGGTAAACTCGCTCGGTCACCTTCACGCTTTTTAGACCAAGGCAGGACATGGCTTCCACCAACGACCTGAAGAACGGCCTGGTGCTCAACCTCGAGGGCGGCCTGTGGGCTGTCGTCGAGTTCCAGCACGTCAAGCCGGGCAAGGGTGGGGCGTTCGTGCGCACCACGCTCAAGAACGTCCTTTCCGGCAAGGTCGTGGACAAGACGTTCAACGCCGGCACCAAGGTCGAGACCGCGACCGTGGACAAGCGCACGATGCAATACCTCTACCAGGACGGCGAGGACTTCGTCTTCATGGACCTGGACACGTTCGAGCAGATCCACGTCCCGGGCGCCACCGTCGGCGAGAACGCCAACTACCTGCTGCCCGAGGCCGAGGCCACGGTGGCGACGCACGAGGGCGTTCCGCTCTACATCGAGATGGCGACCAGCGTCTTCCTCGAGGTGACCTACACCGAGCCGGGGCTGCAGGGCGACCGCTCCACCGGCGGCACCAAGCCGGCGACGGTAGAGACCGGCGCGACGGTCAACGTCCCGCTCTTCATCACCACCGGCGAGAAGATCAAGGTCGACACCCGCGACGGCCGTTACCTCGGCCGTAGCTGATGGCGGAAGGCCCGAAAACCCAGATGCCGGCGCGCCGCAAGGCGCGCAAGCGGGCGCTGGACGTGCTCTACGAGGCGGACCTTCGCGATCTGCCGCCGGGCCAGGTCATGACGACCTACCTGGATCGCATCGAGAAGCCCCGCCCGGACCACCTGGACTACACGGTCAGCCTGGTCGAGGGCGTGGCGAAGAACCTGGACCGCATCGACGAGCTGATCGCGAGCTACGCCGAGGGCTGGACCATCGACCGCATGCCGGTCGTTGACCGGAACCTGGCGCGGATCGCGGTCTACGAGTTGCTCTACGTCGGCGAGATCGACGACCCCGTCGCGATCTCCGAAGCGGTCGAGTTGGCGAAGCAGATGTCGACGGACGACAGCCCGAGATTCCTCAACGGCATCCTGGGCAGAATCGCGGAATTCGCGGCGCGATAGGGCGGTTCCGCTGATCTTGCGGAATTACCGGACAGGCGGCATCCGATCCCGCGAACCCCGCCGCCGGCGGGGTTCGCGCGGAGCGGTGACTGTGCGTTGACCTCGCGCTTTGTAGCCGGCGAGGCCCGGGGCGAGGGTTGCTCTTGGTAATTGACCGGGCCGCCGCGGTGTCAGGTGCGCCGACCCGAATTGATCATTCTTCGGGCGGCGCCCCGAGACGCGAAAAAGGGGCCCGCGAGGGCCCCTTTTTCGTTACCGCAGGATCAGGATGCGAAGAACGCCCGCGGGTCGGCGACGAGCACGCCCTGCTCGGTCAGGCGCTCGATGAGGCCGGACGGCGAGATGTCGTACACGATGGCGAGGGCGCGCAGGTCATCCGCGCGGATCGACAGCACGCGACCGTTGTAGTCGCCGCGCTGCTGCTGTATCGCCCGGGCGTAGCGCGCGACGTAGGCCAGGTCTTCACCGGCGGCGTCGTACAACTTCTCCAGGTCCAGGACGATCTTGTTGGTGGCCTCGAGCCGGACGCCGCTGCCGTCAGGCAGCAGTTCCGAAACGGGGACGCGGTAGAAGTCGGCCAGTTCGGCGAGGCGGGAAACGGTGACGGCGCGGTCGCCGCGCTCGTACGAGCCCACCACGACGGCTTTCCACCGGCCGTTCGACTTCTCTTCCACACCCTGCAGGGACAGGCCCTGCTGCTGGCGGATCGAGCGCAGGCGAGCGCCCAACGACTTGGCGTACTCAGACGGCATTCGGACACTCCCAGTACTGTGCTGGCCCGGAGGGTTCTTCCTCAGGATCGCTACGCTGCGTGACGGTACGGAGTTTGCGACCCCTGGTCAAGTGTCGGTTACCGATGAGTCGCCGAGCCGGGAGCCGAGTTGTCCGCATTCGCCCGTCTGGTCCGTGGGTCGGCCAGGTCACCATGGTCAACCCCTCTCGCACTGGTAACGTTGCGTCAGCCATCGGGCGCCCCACCGGGGTGCCTGACCGACATCCTTTAACGACCCGTCCAGTGAGGCGGGGAAGGAGGTCCGCCGTGGCATATCCACGTGCCGACTCACCGGCCCAGCAGGGCTCAGCGAAGATCATTCTTTCCGAGTCGGATCTGCACCGGGTCGTCGACCGGATCGCGCACCAGATTCTCGAGAAGACCTCCGGCGCGACCGGGACGGTGCTTCTCGGCATACCGACCCGTGGCGTACCGCTGGCCCGCCGCCTGGCCGCGCGGATCCACGCCTTCGAGGGCATCGACGTGCCGGTCGGCGCCCTCGACATCACGCTCTACCGCGACGACCTGCGGCTGCACGCCACCCGCGCGCTCGGCAAGACCGAGATACCGGGCGGCGGCCTCGACGGCCGCCGGGTGATCCTCGTCGACGACGTGCTCTTCTCCGGCCGTACGGTGCGGGCCGCGCTCGACGCGCTCGGCGACATCGGCCGGCCCAGCTCGGTGCAGCTGGCCGTGCTTGTCGACCGGGGCCACCGGGAGTTGCCGATCCGCGCCGACTACGTCGGCAAGAACATCCCCACCGCGCTGACCGAGAGCGTGCGCGTCTCGCTCTGCGAGATCGACGAGGGCGTGGACGAGGTCAAGCTCTTCTCCGGATCCGAGGAGTCCCGATGATCAAGCATCTGCGCTCGGCCGCCGATCTGGACGCCGAGACCGCCACCCTGATCCTCGACACCGCCGGCGAGATGGCCGCGCTCGCCGGCCGCGAGGTCAAGAAGCTGCCGACCCTGCGCGGGCGCACGGTGGTCAATCTGTTCTACGAGGACTCCACCCGCACCCGGATCTCCTTCGAGGCCGCGGCGAAGCGGCTCTCCGCGGACGTCATCAACTTCTCCGCCAAGGGCTCCAGCGTCTCGAAGGGCGAGAGCCTCAAGGACACCGCGCTGACCCTGCAGGCGATGGGCGCCGACGCGGTCGTCATCCGGCACCCGGCGAGCGGCGCACCGCACCGGCTGGCCTCCTGGGTGGACGGCTCGGTGATCAACGCCGGCGACGGCACCCACGAGCACCCGACGCAGGCGCTGCTGGACGCATACACGATGCGGTCCCGGCTCGGGACGATCCAGGGCCTCAACGTCGCGATCGTGGGCGACGTGCTGCACAGCCGGGTCGCCCGGTCCAATGTCCTGCTGCTCACCACGCTGGGCGCCAGCATCACCCTGGTCGGCCCGCCGACGCTGATACCTGTGGACATCGCCGCGGCGCTGTCGCCGGCGACGAAGGTCTCCTACGACCTCGACAGCGTCCTGCCCGGCGCGGACGTCGTGATGATGCTGCGGGTGCAGACCGAGCGGATGCAGGACTCCTTCTTCCCCTCCGCGCGGGAGTACTCCCGCCGCTACGGGCTCGACGTCGCCCGCATGCGCAAGCTGCCGGAGCACGCGATCGTCATGCACCCCGGGCCGATGAACCGGGGCATGGAGATCGCGCCCGAGGTGGCGGACTCGACCCGCTCCACGATCGTCGAACAGGTCGCCAACGGTGTCAGCGCCCGGATGGCGGTTCTCTACCTGCTGCTCGGAGGCAAGGCATGACCGCGTACGTGATCAAGGGCGTCTCGTTGCTCGGCGGTGAACCGGCCGACCTGCTGATCAGGGACGGGGTGATCGCCTCCGGGTCCGCCGCCGGTGCCGAGGTGATCGACGCCGACGGCCTGGTCGCGCTCCCCGGCCTCGTCGACCTGCACACCCACCTGCGCGAACCCGGCCGCGAGGACGCCGAGACCGTCGAGACCGGCTCGCGCGCCGCCGCGCTCGGCGGCTACACGGCGGTCTTCGCGATGGCCAACACGTCGCCCGTCGCCGACACCGCCGGCGTGGTCGAGCAGGTCTGGCGCCTCGGCCGCGAGGCCGGGCTGGTCGACGTGCAGCCGATCGGCGCGGTCACCGTCGGGCTGGCCGGCAAGCAGCTCGCCGAGCTCGGCGCGATGGCCACCTCGGCGGCGAACGTGCGGATCTTCTCCGACGACGGGTTCTGCGTCGCCGACCCGCGCCTGATGCGCCGCGCCCTGGAGTACGTGAAGGCGTTCGACGGCATCATCGCCCAGCACGCCGAGGAGCCGCGGCTCACCGAGGGCGCGCAGATGCACGAGGGCGAGGTGTCCACCCGGCTCGGCCTGACCGGCTGGCCCGCGGTCGCCGAGGAGGCGATCATCGCCCGCGACGTGCTGCTGGCCGAGCACGTCGGCAGCCGCCTGCACGTCTGCCACGTCTCCACCGCCGGCTCGGTCGAGGTGCTGCGTCACGCCAAGGCCCGCGGCGTACGGGTGACCGCCGAGGTCACGCCGCACCACCTGCTGCTGACCGACGAGCTGGCCGCCAGCTACGACCCGGTCTACAAGGTCAACCCGCCGCTGCGGACCGCCTCCGACGTGCGGGCGCTGCGCCAGGCGCTGGTGGACGGCGTGATCGACGTCGTGGCCACCGACCACGCGCCGCACGCCGTCGAGGACAAGGAGTGCGAGTGGGCCTACGCCCGCCCCGGGATGGTGGGCCTGGAGACGGCCCTGCCGGTCGTGCTCTCCGTACTCGGTGAGCAGTGGGACCTCATCGCCGAGCGGATGTCCCGCGCCCCGGCCCGCATCGCCGGGCTGACCGGGCACGGCACCGACCTCGCGGTCGGCTCGCCGGCCAATCTGACGCTGGTGGACCCGTCCGCCCGGCGGGTCGTCGACCCGGCCGGGCTGGCGAGCCGCAGCCGCAACACACCGTACGCGGGCACCACCCTGCCGGGTCGCATCGTCGCGACCTTCCTTCGGGGAGAGCCGACAGTCCTGGATGGGAAGGCCGTCAAGTGAAACCAGCGATCCTTGTGCTCGAGGACGGGCGCACGTTCCACGGAAGCTCCTACGGCGCCGAGGGGGAGACCTTCGGCGAGGCGGTCTTCACCACCGGCATGACGGGTTATCAGGAGACGCTGACCGACCCGTCCTACCACCGGCAGGTCGTGGTGCAGACCGCGCCGCAGATCGGCAACACCGGCGTCAACGCCGAGGACGACGAGTCCGACCGCATCTGGGTGGCCGGCTACGTGGTCCGCGACCCGGCCCGGCGGCCCTCGAACTGGCGCGCGACCGGCGACCTGGGCGAGCGGCTGGCGGCCGAGGGTGTCGTCGGCATCAGCGGCATCGACACCCGCGCGCTGACCCGGCACCTGCGGGAGCGCGGCGCCATGCGGGTCGGCGTCTCGACGGTCGATCTCGACCCGGCCTCGCTCGCGGCCCGGGTGCTCGCCCAGCCGCAGATGACCGGCGCCGACCTCTCCGCCGAGGTCACCACGGCCGCGCGCTACACCGTCGAGGCGGTCGGCGAGCGGCGCTACACGGTCGCCGCGCTCGACCTCGGCATCAAGCGCAACGTCTCGCGGCGCCTCGCCGAGCGCGGCGTCACCACGCACGTCTTCCCGGCGTCGTCCACCATCGAGGACCTGCTCGCGGTCGGCCCCGACGCGGTGTTCCTGTCGCCCGGCCCCGGCGACCCGGCGACCGCCGACGTGCCGGTGGCCCTCGCGCGGGAGGTGCTGCGCCGCCGGATGCCGCTGTTCGGCATCTGCTTCGGCAGCCAGATCCTGGGCCGGGCGCTCGGCTTCGGCACCTACAAGCTGCGCTACGGCCACCGCGGCATCAACCAGCCGGTGCTCGACAAGACCACCGGCAAGGTCGAGGTGACCTCGCACAACCACGGCTTCGCCGTCGACGCACCGCTCGACACGATCATCGACACCGAATTCGGCGGGGTCGAGGTCTCGCACGTCTGCCTCAACGACAACGTGGTCGAAGGGCTGCGGGCCCTCGAGGCGCCCGCGTTCACCGTCCAGTACCACCCCGAGGCGGCGGCGGGCCCGCATGACGCGGACTACCTGTTCGATCGCTTCGTGGAGCTTGTCGAGAGGGTGGATGTCTGATGCCGAAGCGCACTGATCTCCAGCACGTGATGGTGATCGGCTCCGGCCCGATCGTCATCGGCCAGGCCTGCGAGTTCGACTACTCCGGCACCCAGGCGTGCCGGGTGCTGCGCGCCGAGGGGCTGCGCGTCTCGCTGGTCAACTCCAACCCGGCGACGATCATGACCGACCCGGAGTTCGCCGACGCGACCTACGTCGAGCCGATCACGCCCGAGTTCGTCGAGCTGGTCATCGCCAAGGAGCGTCCCGACGCGATCCTGGCGACCCTCGGCGGGCAGACCGCGCTGAACACGGCGGTCGCCCTGCACGAGAACGGTGTCCTGGAGAAGTACGGCGTCGAGCTGATCGGCGCCAACATCGACGCCATCCGCAAGGGCGAGGACCGTCAGCTCTTCAAGGACATCGTCGCCCGCGCCGGCGGCGAGACGCCGCGCTCGCGGGTCTGCCACTCGATGGAGGAGGTGCACGCGACCGTCGCCGAGCTCGGCCTGCCGGTCGTCATCCGCCCGTCGTTCACGATGGGCGGCCTCGGCTCCGGCATGGCGCACAACACCGAGGACCTGGAGCGCATCGCCGGCTCCGGCCTCGCCGCGTCGCCGGTGCACGAGGTGCTCATCGAGGAGAGCGTGCTCGGCTGGAAGGAGTACGAGCTCGAGCTGATGCGCGACAAGCGCGACAACGTCGTGGTCGTCTGCTCGATCGAGAACGTCGACCCGATGGGCGTGCACACCGGCGACAGCGTCACCGTCGCGCCCGCGATGACCCTGACCGACCGCGAGTACCAGAGGCTGCGCGACCTCGGCATCGCCGTGCTGCGCGAGGTCGGCGTCGACACCGGCGGCTGCAACATCCAGTTCGCGATCAACCCGAGCGACGGCCGGCTGGTCGTCATCGAGATGAACCCGCGGGTGTCGCGGTCGTCGGCGCTGGCGTCGAAGGCCACCGGCTTCCCGATCGCGAAGATCGCGGCGAAGCTGGCCATCGGCTACACCCTCGACGAGATCGCGAACGACATCACGCTCAAGACGCCGGCCGCGTTCGAGCCGGCCCTGGACTACGTGGTCGTGAAGATCCCGCGGTTCGCGTTCGAGAAGTTCCCCGGCGCCGACCCCGAGCTGACCACCACGATGAAGTCGGTCGGCGAGGCGATGAGCCTCGGCCGCAACTTCGCCGAGGCGCTCAACAAGGCGATGCGCTCGATGGAGACCAAGGCGGCCGGCTTCTGGACGTCGCCGACGTTCGAGAGTGCCGAAGAGGCGCTCGAGGCGATGCGCGTCCCGCACGACGGCCGGCTCTACACCGTCGAGGCGGCGCTGCGCCTCGGCGCGAGCGTCGAGCAGGTGCACGAGGCCAGCGGCGGCATCGACCCGTGGTTCCTGGACGAGATCGCGGCGCTGGTCGAGCTGCGCGAGCGGATCCTGGACGCGCCGGTGCTCGACGAGGCGCTGCTGCGGCTGGCCAAGCGCTCCGGGCTCTCCGACCGTCAGCTCGCGGCGCTGCGTCCCGAGCTCGCCGGCGAGGACGGCGTACGGACCCTGCGGCACCGCCTCGGGGTGCGGCCGGTCTACAAGACGGTCGACACCTGCGCCGCGGAGTTCGCCGCGAACACGCCGTACCACTACTCCACGTACGACTCCGAGACCGAGGTCGCGCCCTCGGACCGGCCCAAGGTGATGATCCTGGGCTCCGGACCGAACCGGATCGGCCAGGGCATCGAGTTCGACTACTCGTGCGTGCACGCGGTCATGGCGCTGCGCGAGGTCGACTTCGAGACCGTCATGGTCAACTGCAACCCCGAGACGGTATCGACGGACTACGACACCGCCGACCGGCTCTACTTCGAGCCGCTCACCTTCGAGGACGTCCTCGAGGTCTTCCACTCCGAGGACACCTCCGGCAAGGCCGCCGGCGGACCCGGCGTGGTCGGGGTGATCGTCCAGCTCGGCGGGCAGACCCCGCTCAGCCTCGCCAAGCGGCTCAAGGCCGCCGGGGTGCCGATCGTCGGCACCTCGCCCGAGTCGATCGACCTGGCCGAGGACCGCGGCGCGTTCGGCGCGGTGCTGGCCAAGGCCGGGCTGCGCGCTCCCGAGCACGGCACGGCCACCTCCTTCGACGAGGCCAAGGCCATCGCCGACGAGATCGGCTACCCGGTCCTGGTCCGGCCGTCCTACGTGCTCGGCGGCCGCGGCATGGAGATCGTCTACGACGAGCCGACGCTCGCCGACTACATCGCCCGGGCCACCGAGATCTCGCCGGACCACCCGGTGCTGGTCGACCGCTTCCTGGACGACGCGATCGAGATCGACGTCGACGCGCTCTGCGACGCCACCGGCGAGGTCTACCTCGGCGGCGTGATGGAGCACATCGAGGAGGCCGGCATCCACTCCGGCGACTCGTCCTGCTCGCTGCCGCCGGTCACCCTCGCCGGCTCGCACCTGGTCGAGGTGCGCCGCTACACCGAGGCGATCGCCCGCGGCGTCGGCGTCCGCGGCCTGCTCAACGTCCAGTACGCGCTCAAGGACGACACCCTGTACGTCCTCGAGGCGAACCCGCGGGCGTCGCGGACCGTGCCGTTCGTTTCCAAGGCCACGGCGGTGCCGCTGGCCAAGGCGGCCGCCCGGATCATGCTCGGCGCCACCATCGCCGAGCTGCGCGCGGAGGGCCTGCTGCTGCGCAGCCGCGACGGCGGCGAGACCCCGGCGAACGCGCCGATCGCGGTCAAGGAGGCGGTGCTGCCGTTCAAGCGGTTCCGCACCCCGGCGGGCAAGGGCGTCGACAGCCTGCTCGGCCCCGAGATGAAGTCGACGGGCGAGGTCATGGGCATCGACCCCGCCTTCGGCCCGGCGTTCGCCAAGTCGCAGGCGGCCGCGTACGGCTCGCTGCCGACCAGCGGCAAGATCTTCGTCTCGGTGGCCAACCGCGACAAGCGTTCGATGATCTTCCCCGTCAAGCGGCTCGCGGACCTCGGCTTCGAGATCGTCACCACCGCCGGCACCGGCGAGGTGCTGCGCCGGCACGGCATCGAGTGCGAGATCGTCCCCAAGCACTTCGAGAGCCCGGGACGCAACGCGGTGGCCCTTATCGGGACCGGCGAGATCGCCCTGATCATCAACACGCCGCAGGGCTCCGGCGCGAGTGCCCGCTCCGACGGGTACGAGATCCGCAGCGCCGCCGTCATCCACGACATCCCGAGCATCACCACGGTGCCGGGCGCGGCCGCGGCGGTGATGGGCATCGAGGCGCTGATGCGCGGCGACATGACGGTCCGCCCGCTGCAGGAGCTGCACGCCATGCTCCGGGAGAGCGAGTGAGCGTCTTCACCGGCGCCGTCCGGCCGGTGCTGTTCCGGCTGGGCGGCGGGGACGCCGAGAAGGCGCACGAGTTCACCCTCGCGCGGCTGGCCTCGCTGGGCGCGCGCTCGCGGGCCCTGCTGCGCCGCCGCTACGCGGTGAGCTCGCCGGTCGAGGCGTTCGGGGTGAAATTCCCCAACGCGGTCGGCCTGGCGGCCGGCATGGACAAGAACGGCGTCGCCTTGCCGTCCTGGCCGGCGCTCGGCTTCGGCTTCGTCGAGGTCGGCACGGTCACCGCCAGGTCGCAGCCGGGCAACGACAGGCCCCGGCTGTTCCGGCTGCGCGACAGCGAGGCCGTGATCAACCGGATGGGCTTCAACAACGCGGGCGCGGCCGCGCTCGCGGCCCGCCTGGAGGCGCTGGGGCCGCTCGACGTGCCGCTGGGCATCTCGCTCGGCAAGTCCAAGGTGACGCCGCTGGACGAGGCCGTCGAGGACTACCTGGAGTCCTACAACCTGCTGCAGGGGTACGCGGACTACATCGCGGTCAACGTGTCCTCGCCGAACACGCCCGGCCTGCGCACGCTGCAGGACAAGGCCGCGATCGGCGCGCTGCTCGGCGCGCTGGTCGGCCGGGTGCCGGTGCTGGTGAAGATCGCCCCGGACCTGACCGACGAGGCCGTCGCGGAGCTGCTCGAGGTCTGCCTCGCGCGGGGCGCGGCGGGGGTGATCGCGACCAACACCACCCTGGCCCGCGACGGGCTGGCGCAGGCCGACCGGCCGCGGGCCACCGAGGCCGGCGGCCTCTCCGGCCGGCCGCTGACCGAGCGGGCCCGCGAGGTCGTCCGCTTCGTGCACGACGAGACCGGCGGGCGCCTGCCGATCATCGGCGTCGGCGGCATCGTCGAGCCGGACGACGCGGCCCGGATGCTGGACGCCGGCGCGAGCCTGGTCCAGCTCTACACGGGCTTCATCTACCGCGGCCCGTCCCTGGTCAGGGGCGCGGCGCTGGCCTGCGCGAGGGCCGGGGAGAAGGCGCGCCCGTGAGCGATGTGCCCGGCCTGCTCGCGCTGGACCGGGCACACGTCTGGCACCCGTACGGGCCGATGCCCGGGCGCGGCGAGCCCTATGTGGTGGAGAGCGCCGAGGGCGTGCGGCTGCGCCTGGCCGGCGGTCGCGAGCTGGTCGACGGCATGTCGTCCTGGTGGGCGGCCATCCACGGCTACCGGCACCCGGTGCTCGACGCCGCGCTCGTCGAGCAGTCGCGCCGGATGAGCCACGTCATGTTCGGCGGCCTCACCCACGCGCCCGCGGTCGAGCTGGCCACCACCCTGGTCGAGCTGACCCCGGACGGCCTCGAGCACGTGTTCCTGTGCGACTCCGGCTCGGTCGGCGTCGAGGTCGCGGTCAAGATGGCCCTGCAGGCCCAGCTCGCCCGGGGATTCCCGGGCCGGCGGCGCCTGGCCACCTGGCGCGGCGGCTACCACGGCGACACGTTCCACCCGATGAGCGTCTGCGACCCGGACGGCGGCATGCACCGGCTCTGGACCGGCGTCCTGCCGACCCAGGTCTTCGCCGGGGCGCCGCCCGCGGATTACGACGAGGCCTACGCCGCCGCGCTGGCCGACCTGGTCGCCGAGCACGCGGGCGAGCTGGCCGCGGTCATCGTCGAGCCGGTCGTGCAGGGCGCGGGCGGGATGCGGTTCCACCATCCGGAGTACCTGCGGGTGCTGCGCGAGGTCACCGCGGCGCACGGCGTCCTGCTGATCTTCGACGAGATCGCGACGGGGTTCGGCCGTACGGGTGAGATGTTCGCCGCGCACCACGCCGGGGTGGCCCCCGACATCATGTGTCTCGGCAAGGCGCTCACCGGGGGATACCTGACCCTGGCCGGGACCCTGTGCACGTCCGCGGTCGCGCACTCCGTCTCCGCCGGCGACGCGGGCGGCCTGGCGCACGGCCCGACCTTCATGGGCAACCCGCTCGCCTGCGCCGTCGCGAACGCCTCCATCGGCCTTCTCCGGGCTCAGGACTGGCCGGGGCAGGTCCGGCGTATCTCCGGCGGCCTCCGTGCCGGTCTGGAGCCGCTGCGGGGCGCTGCCGGGGTCGTTGACGTCCGCGTCCTGGGTGCGATCGGCGTCGTGCAGCTCGATCGGCAGGTCGACGTGCCGAGGGCCACGGCCGCGGCGGCCGACGCGGGGGTGTGGCTGCGGCCGTTCCGGGACCTGATCTACACCATGCCCCCGTTCGTCACGGACGACGCCGATGTCGCCCGCATTACCCGAGGAATCGCCGCGGCGGTGTCCGCCACCTGACACGAAAGGGATAACGCCACCTATGGAGACCTTCGGAAGCCGCCTGCACCGCGCCACCCGGGCCCGGGGGCCGCTCTGCGTCGGCATCGATCCGCACGCCGCCCTGCTCGCCCGATGGGGCCTCTCCGACGACGTCGCCGGCCTGGAACGCTTCGCCCATACGGTTGTCGAAGCACTGGCCGATCGGGTCGCCGTGCTCAAGCCGCAGTCGGCATTCTTCGAGAGATTTGGGTCACGTGGCATCGCCGTTCTTGAGTCAATTATCCGACAGTCACGGCAGGCCGGGGCACTGGTGCTGCTCGATGTGAAGCGCGGCGACATCGGCTCGACGATGGCCGCGTACGCGAGCGCTTACCTCGATCCGGAGAGTTCGCTCTGTGCTGACGCGATTACTGTGAGTCCCTATCTCGGCGTCGGCTCGTTGCGCCCCGCGTTCGACATGGCGGCCGCGCACGGCGGCGGCGTCTTCGTCCTGGCGCTCACCTCGAACCCCGAGGGCCCGGCCGTCCAGCACGCCGTCGGCGCCGGCGGCCGGACCGTCGCGCAAACCGTGATCGATGAGATTTCCCAGCTCAACGCGGGTGCGGACCCGCTCGGCAGCGTCGGGCTGGTGGTCGGCGCGACGATCGGCGAGACGGGTCACGACCTGTCGAAGGTGAACGGGGCGCTGCTCGCGCCGGGCCTCGGCGCGCAGGGCGGCAGCCCCGCCGACCTGCGCGCGATCTTCGGCGAAAGCCTGCGGAACGTGCTGCCGTCGTACTCACGCGAGGTTCTCGAAGCGGGACCCGACGTGACGGCGTTGCGGGCGGCTGCGGACCGCGCCGAGGCCGCCTGTCGCGCCGTGATCGGGTGAAACAGCCTGCTTAGCAGGCCTGCCCCAGCCCGGGTGGGGGGTACCCCCACGTTGCCGAAACCGCCGTTGACCGCTAGTTTTCCCGGCGCCGGGAACCACATGCCCCTTTGGTTCCCTGGCACACCACGTTTCACAGAGTGCCGGTATTGGACTACCGGTGCGATAGGGACCTGAGGAGAACTGGTGCCGCTCCCGTCACTGAGCCCCGAGCAGCGTGCAGCCGCGCTGGAGAAGGCTGCGGAGATTCGCAAGGCCCGTGCAGAGTTGAAGGATCAGCTCAAGCAGGGCAAGACCACCCTCGCCGCCGTGCTCGACCGGGCGGAAGGCGATGACGTCGTCGGCAAGCTGAAGGTTTCGGCCGTGCTTCAGGCGCTGCCGGGCATCGGCAAGATCCGGGCGACCCAGATCATGGAGAAGCTCAAGATTGCCGACAGCCGCCGTCTTCGTGGCCTCGGCGAGCAGCAGCGTAAGGCCCTCCTGGGGGAGTTCGCTGCGAACTGACTCACCGGCTCGTGTAGGAATGAGCCGTGAGCATGGATGACGACGCGCGCCCGGCGGCCCGACTCACCGTCCTGTCCGGCCCCTCGGGGGTGGGCAAGGACAGCGTGATCGAGCTGATCCGGGCGCGCTCGCCATGGATCAAGCTGTCGGTGTCGGTGACCACCCGTAAGAAACGCGACTACGAGACCGACGGTGAGCACTACCACTTCGTCACCCGTTCGGAGTTCCAACGCCTCGTCGACGGCGACCAGCTGCTCGAGTGGGCCGAATTCGCGGGCAACCTCTACGGCACGCCGCGGGCACAGGTCGAGGGCTGGCTGGCACAGGGCCGCCCGGTGCTGCTGAAGATCGACCTGCAGGGCGCCCGCCAGGTGCGGGCCACGAAGCCCGACGCGCAGCTCGTCTTCCTGGCCCCGCCCAGCGTCGAGGAGCTCAAGCGCCGGCTGATCGGCCGCGGCACCGACGACGAGGAGACCATCCGCCGCCGCCTCGTGCACGCCGACGAGGAGCTGGCGGCCGAGAAGGAATTCGACCGCACGGTGGTGAACGACTTCGTCGAGCGGGCCGCCGACGAGCTGGTAGGATTGCTCGGTTCGTCGTTTCTGACTCCCGCTCAGCCACGGCCCGGTGCCTGAGAATTTAAGGACGTAAATAACTGTGGGAACCATCGCCAACCCCGAAGGCATCACCAACCCGCCGATCGACGAGCTGCTCGACAAGACCTCGTCGAAGTACTCGCTGGTGATCTTCGCGGCCAAGCGCGCCCGCCAGGTCAACGCCTACTACAGCCAGCTCGGTGAGGGCCTCCTGGAGTATGTCGGCCCGCTCGTCGAGACCACGCCGCAGGAGAAGCCGCTGTCGATCGCGATGCGCGAGATCAACGCCGGCCTGCTCACCGCCGAGGCGACCGACAACCCCTGATCGCGCGTTGTCCTGCGCCCGCGCCCGCTTCTGCGGGCGCGGGTTCTTCATTTACCGGGGAGTGTGTGCGCATGCCCGAGGTCGTGCTCGGTGTCTGCGGCGGCATCGCCGCCTACAAGGCCTGTGAGCTGCTGCGGCTGTTCACCGAGTCGGGGCACGGCGTCCGCGTCGTGCCGACCGCCTCGGCGCTGAAGTTCGTCGGCGCGCCCACCTGGGCCGCGTTGTCCGGCCGGACCGTGTCCACCGAGGTCTGGGACGACGCCCACGAGGTGCCGCACGTGCGCGTCGGCCGCCAGGCCGACCTCGTCGTGGTCGCGCCCGCCACCGCCGACATGCTGGCCAAGGCCGCGCACGGCATCGCCGACGACCTGCTCACCAACACGCTGCTGACCGCGACCTGCCCGGTGGTCTACGCGCCGGCGATGCACACCGAGATGTGGGAGAACCCGGCCACCCGGGCGAACGTCGCGACGCTGCGATCCCGCGGAGCGGTCGTGATCGAGCCGGCTGTGGGGAGGCTCACAGGCGCCGATACCGGCAAGGGCCGGCTGCCCGACCCGGCCCAGATCTTCGCCGCCGCGCTGCGCGTGCTCCGCCGCGGCGCCGCCGCCGAGGCCGACCTGGCCGGCCGGCACGTCGTCGTCACCGCAGGCGGGACCCGCGAGCCGCTCGACCCGGTGCGCTTCCTCGGCAACCGCTCGTCGGGCCGGCAGGGCTATGCGCTGGCCCGCTCGGCGGTCGCCCGTGGCGCGCGGGTCACACTGATTGCGGCGAACGTCACCCTCTCCGATCCGGCCGGCGCCGACGTGGTTCGCGCCGGCACGACCGAGGAGCTGCGCAAGGCCACTGTGGAGGCCGCCGCCGGCGCGGACGTCGTGGTCATGGCCGCGGCGCCGGCCGACTTCCGGCCCGCCACGATCGCCGACAAAAAGATCAAAAAGAGCGACGACGGCGCCACGCCCACGATCGAACTCGTGACGAACCCGGACATTGCCGCCGAGCTGGGTGCCGCCAAACGCCCAGGCCAGCTGCTTGTCGCCTTCGCGGCGGAGACGCACGATGTGCTGGAGAACGCCCGCGGCAAACTGGTGAAGAAACGCGCGGACCTGATCGTCGTTAACGAGGTGGGCGTCGACCTGGTCTTCGGGGCCGACCACAACACGGTCACCATCCTGGGCGCCGACGGAAGCACGACGACGCTCGGGAAACTCCCCAAAGACGATGTAGCCGATGCGATATGGGATCAGGTGGTCAGCCGCCTCGATCCGCAGGTCGGCGATGCCGGACCGGTATGAGACCGGTACAGCAGACCCCCGGTGCGGTGACTACACTGCCGCCGAACGAAACTTCGACAAAAATCTGAGGAGCACCGTGGCACGCCGCCTGTTCACCTCCGAGTCGGTCACGGAAGGCCACCCGGACAAGATCGCTGACCAGATCAGCGACGGTATTCTCGACGCCCTGCTGTCGCAGGACCCCCGCAGCCGGGTTGCGGTGGAGACGCTGATCACCACCGGCCAGGTCCACGTCGCCGGCGAGGTGACCACCCAGGCTTACGCGGACATTCCGAGCATCGTGCGCGAAACGATCCTCGGCATCGGTTACGACTCGTCCAAGAAGGGCTTCGACGGCGCCTCCTGCGGCGTCAGCGTCTCGATCGGATCGCAGTCGCCCGACATCGCGCAGGGCGTCGACAGCGCGGTCGAGCTGCGCGAGGGCAACTCGGAGCACGTCCTCGACGCGCAGGGCGCCGGCGACCAGGGCATGATGTTCGGCTTCGCCTGCTCCGAGACCCCGGAGCTCATGCCGCTGCCGATCGCCCTCGCGCACCGCCTGGCCCGCCGGCTCTCCTCGGCGCGCAAGGACGGCACCATTCCGTACCTGCGCCCGGACGGCAAGACCCAGGTCACCATCGAGTACGACGGCCTGCGCCCGGTGCGCCTCGACACCGTGGTCGTCTCGTCGCAGCACGCCGCCGACATCTCGCTGGAGTCGCTGCTGACCCCCGACGTGCGCGAGCACGTCATCGGCCCCGAGCTCGAGGGCCTGGGCCTGGACACCGAGAACTACCGGCTGCTGGTCAACCCGACCGGCCGCTTCGAGATCGGCGGCCCGATGGGCGACGCCGGCCTCACCGGCCGCAAGATCATCGTCGACACGTACGGCGGCTACGCCCGCCACGGCGGCGGCGCGTTCTCCGGCAAGGACCCGTCCAAGGTGGACCGCTCCGCGGCGTACGCGATGCGCTGGGTCGCCAAGAACGTCGTCGCGGCCGGCCTCGCCGAGCGCTGCGAGACCCAGGTCGCGTACGCGATCGGCAAGGCGCACCCGGTCAGCCTGTTCGTCGAGACGTTCGGCACCGAGAACGTCCCGGTCGAGCGCATCGAGAAGGCCATCAACGAGGTCTTCGACCTCCGCCCGGCCGCGATCATCCGCGACCTCGACCTGATGCGCCCGATCTACCAGCAGACGGCGGCGTACGGCCACTTCGGCCGCGAGCTGCCCGACCTGCTCTGGGAGAACACGGACCGCGCCCAGGACCTGAAGTCCGCCGCGGCCTGAGCTTGCCCGCGCCAGGGACGGGTGCCCCGACTCCGGTCGAGGCACCCGTCCTCTTTTCCGAAGATGTCGTACCCGCCCGCCAGAATGTGCGGGTGAGGGCAGCCAGGACGAAACCGGACCGCGAGCCGGCCGAGCGCCTGCCGATCGCCCGGGTGAGCGTCGAGGTGCCCCTGGCCCACCTGGACCGGCCCTTCGACTACCTGGTCGCGGCCGCGGACGACGAGGCGGCCCAGCCGGGGGTGCGGGTCAAGGTCCGGTTCGCGGGTCAGCTGGTGAATGGGTTTCTGCTGGAGCGGGCGGAGTCGAGCCCGCACGGCGGCCGGCTGGCATACCTCGACAAGGTGGTCTCGCCGGAGCGGGTGCTGGACCCGGAGGTGGCCCGGCTGGCCCGGGCGGTGGCCGATCGCTATGCCGGGAACCTCACGGACGTGCTGCGGCTCGCGGTCCCGCCCCGCCACGCCCGCGTCGAGTCCCAGTCCCGGGCAACCACGCCCGCAGCCACCGAAGCCGCGCCTCTCGCCGAAGCCGCACCGGCCGCAGGTGCTGCGCCTCTTGCCGAAGCCGTGCCTGCTGTGGGAGTTGCGCCTCTTGCCGAAGCCGCACCGGCGGCCGGTGCTGCGCCTCTTGCCGAAGCTGCACTGGCCGCCGGTGCTGCGCCTCTTGCCGAAGCCGTGCCTGCCGTGGGAGCTGCGCCTCTTGCCGGAGCTGCACTGGCCGCCGGTGCCGTGCCTCTTGCCGAAGCCGTATCGGCCGCTGGAGTTGCGCCCGTTGGTGCCGCGCAGCTTGGCGGTGTGCCGGTTGCTGAAGGCAATTCTCTTGCCGGAGCCGTGCCAGCTGTTGGGGGCACGCCGGTTGGTGGTGCGTCCGCCGGCGGTGCGCCCGCTGGGGGTGCGCCCGTTGCTGGGAGCGCGTCTCCTGCCGGAGCCGCGCCGGTCGCTGGGGGTGTGCCTTCTGCCGCGAGCGAGAGGGACGTGTTCGCGGCCGATGCTTCGGCGGCCTCGGTGGCGGTGCGGCCGGGCGGTCAGGAGGCCGGGTCGCGGGCACACGGGTGGGATGTCTATCCGGCCGGGGCCGGCTATCTGCACGCCCTCGAGCAGGGGCGCGCCGCACGCGCCGTCTGGTCGGCGCTGCCCGGCGAGGACTGGCCGGCCCGGATCGCGGAGGCCGCCGGCGCCACCGTGCGCAGCGGGCGGGGCGTGGTCATCGTCGTGGCCGACGCGCGGGACCTCGACCGGCTGGACCGGGCGCTGACCAAGGTGCTCGGGGACGGGCGGCACGTGGCCCTCAACGCCGCCGCCGGGCCGGCCGAGCGGTACCGGCGTTTCCTGGCGGCGAGCCGGCATCGGGTGCCCGTGGTGGTCGGGACGCGGGCGGCGATGTTCGCCCCCGTCGCCGACGTCGGGCTGGTCGTCATCTGGGATGACGGGGACGATCTGCATGCCGAGCCGCGGGCGCCCTATCCGCACGCCCGTGACGTGCTGCTCACCCGGGCCCAGCTCGCCGGCTGTGCCGCGCTTGTCGGCGGCTTCGCCCGTACCGGGGAGGCGCAGTTGCTCCTCGAGACCGGGTGGGCCAAGGAGATCGTGGCGAGCCGGGACACCCTGCGGGCGCGGAGCCCGGCCATCGCACCGACCGGCGACGACCCGCAGCTGGCGCGCGATCCGGGCGCCGTCACCGCGCGGTTGCCCAGCCTCTGCTGGGAGGCGGCCCGGGGGGCGTTGCAGGCCGGCGCGCCCGTTCTGGTGCAGGTGCCCCGCCGTGGCTACCTGCCGTCGACGGCCTGCGCCGAGTGCCGCACGTCCGCGCGATGTCCGCACTGCTCCGGCCCGCTCGGGCTGGCCGGTTCGCGGGACGTTCCGGCCTGCCACTGGTGCGGCCGCGCCGCCGCGGACTACGCGTGCCCGGCCTGTGGCGGGCGACGGCTGCGGGCGTCGGTCACCGGTGCGCGACGGACCGCCGAGGAGCTCGGCCGCGCGTTCCCCGGCGTGCCGGTGCGCACCTCCGGCCGCGACGGGATCCTCGACTCCGTGCCCGGCGAGGCCGCCCTGGTCGTGTCGACGCCGGGCGCCGAGCCCGTTGCCGAGGGCGGCTACGGCGCGGTGCTGCTGCTGGACACGTGGGCGTTGCTGTCCCGGGCGGACCTGCGCGCGGCCGAGGAGACGATGCGCCGCTGGCTGTCGGCGGCCGCGCTGGCGAAGCCCGGGCCGGCGGGCGGCCGGGTGATCGTGGTCGCCGACGGTTCGCTGGCGCCGGTGCAGGCGCTGCTGCGGTGGGATCCGGGCTGGTTCGCGGCGCGCGAGCTGGCCGAACGCCGCGAGCTCGGCTTTCCCCCGGCGGCCCGGATGGCGAGCGTGACGGGCACGGCGGAGGCCGTCGCCGAGTTCCTGGACGCGGCCCGGCTGCCCGACGACGTCGAGCTGCTCGGTCCGGTGCCGGCACAGGAGGGCCAGGAGCGGATGCTCCTGCGGGTCTCCCGCGGCCGGGCGGCCGAACTGGCCCGCAATCTGCACCAGGCCGCGGCCGTCCGCAGCGTCAAGAAGTCCGCCGTGGCGGTCCGAATCCAGATAGACCCGGCCGAGCTCCTCTGACCCCGGACCGCGCCGCCGGCCGGTGCCCGCTTCGCGGGGCCTGCCGCCGCCTGCCCGG
>NZ_JBEZXZ010000085.1:0-34326 GCF_040638275.1 Actinoplanes sp. NPDC026623
GACGGCGGCCGGCCGGCTCGAGGGGCCGGGCACCGTCGTGTTCGACGAGATGAGAGGCCTCCCGGCCCTGCTGGACAGGGTGCAGGTCCGCGCTACCCGTTCCGCCTGAGCTTTCCCAGCGCCGTCGCGGCGACCTTCTCCAGCTCCTGCTGGTCCGGCTTGGTCATGCTCAGGACGAGGAGGGTGACGGACAGGTCGCGCCAGGCGACCACGACCATCTTGCCGTGCATCGCGGGGGTGGGTTTCGGCATGTCCATGACGAACTGAACGCCGGTCGAGGCGTCGCCGAGCCGCGGAATCCGCAACGCGGACTGCGTCAGCCGCACCTTGCTGCCGCCGTCGTCGACGGTGACGGTCGGGCAGCGCCGCGGCGCGTCGGCATAGTCGGCGACGACGGCGCGCGCGGCCTTCTTACCCGCGGCTGTCAGGCTTTCGTACACGATTGTGGTGTCGTCCGCCCTCAGGAACATCACCTGCGCGTTGTCCGCGGGCTTCCCGGTGGGCGCGGGCTTGACCGGCTCGTTGCAGGCGTCGACGGCAGACGTGGAATCGTCCGAGCTCGGCTCCAGCATGGCGGCGTAGCCCGTCGGCAGGTCGGAGACGGTGAGCAGGGATGCCTTGAGCCGCTTGGAGATGCGGCCCGGGCGGTCCGCTCGCGGAAGCGTGGCGGTCGACGCCAGTGAGGCGGCGGCGTTCGGGAAGGCGCGCGGAGATGCGGCTGCGACGCGCGGGGCGGCGGCGAGGTCGACCGCCGCTGCGGTCAGGCCGATCCCGGCGGACACCGCGATCACGGCCGGGAGGCCGACGGCCAATTTAACTGATTTATGAATGAATACTCGCATTTCAACACCGTAACCGGTGGCTCGCCCGGGAGCCGTCGAGTTGGACCGAATCGGCCGCGACACCCCCCGGGGCCCTAAGATCACCTTCGTTCCCCATGCCCGACGGAGACCTCGAAGGGGGGTCGGGTCGAACCGGCTAGGACAATAGGTCGGCGAATCGGTCCGTGCCGCGGATCAGGCGGTCGGTGATGCCGGGTTCGAGCGAGGAGTGGCCCGCGTCCGCGACGACGTGGAAGGCGGCCTCCGGCCAGCGGCGGGCGAGGTCGTAGGCGGTCGCGGGCGGGCAGCACAGGTCGTAGCGCCCCTGAATGATCTCCGCCGGCAGGTGGCGGATGCGGTCGACGCCGTCCAGAAGCTGGGTCTCCGAATCGAAGTAGCCGCCGTTGACGGCGTACTCGGCGAGGATCCGCGCCGCGGGCAGCACGGTCTCGTCGGCGGTCAGCGTGGCGATGAGGCCCGGGTCCGGCGTCAGGGACGAATTGACCGCCTCCCAGCGCATCCAGGCGTCGGCGCAGCGCCGCGCCTCGGGGCCGTCTCCGAGCAGGCGGCGGCGGTACGCGGCGAGGATGTCGCCGCGTTCCCCGTGCGGAATCGGCGCGACGAACCGCTCCCACTCCTCGGGCTGCAGGTGGTGCAGGCCGCTCTGGTAGATCCAGGCGGCCTCGCTGCGGCGTACGAGGTAGATGCCGCGCAGGATCAGGCCCGTCACCCGGGTCGGATGCGACTGGGCGTAGGCGAGCGCGAGCGTGGACCCCCACGAGCCGCCGAACGTCAGCCACGCGTCGACTCCGAGGTGCTCCCGGATCGCCTCCAGGTCGTCGACGAGATGCCAGGTGGTGTTCTCCCGAAGCTCGCCGAGCGGCGTGCTGCGGCCGGCGCCGCGCTGGTCGGGAAGGATGACCCGGTAGCGATCCGGATCGAAGAACCGCCGCATGACGGGTATGACGCCGCCGCCGGGGCCGCCGTGCAGGAAGACCACCGGCGTCCCCGCCGGATTTCCGGCCTCCTCCACATGGAGCCGATGACCGCCGCCCACCTCCAGGCGATGAGTCGCATAGGGCTCGATCGGCGGGTAAAGCGTGCGCAATGTCCCGGCAGCGGAAGTCACCCGTGCATCGAAGCAGAACACCGCAATGTGCAATTTCGACGTGGTCCGGGTCGCGGTGCCCGGGCCACGTCGAAACGGCTCAGTCGGGCAGGCTGCCGTCGCTGTGCTTGTCGAATCCGATGTAGAGCCGCGCCGCGGCATTGGTGCCGAGCGCGCCGAGCGTCTCGAGCTCACGCAGCCGCAGCAGGGCCGGGTGCTGCGCGTACGCCTCCGCGGCCTCGGCGAGCCGGCGCAGGGCGTCGACCTCGGCCTCGGTCCGGATCCGCTTCGCCGCGGCGTCACCCTCCGCCGCCAGCCGCGTCGACTCGACCCGGGCCTGGGCGGCGACCCGCTCGGAGTCCGCCTTGGAGCCCGCCTCGAGCGCCTCCCGGTCGGCGCGGGTGCGCGCCTCGACCATCTGCGCCTCGGCCATCCGCTGCGCCGTCAGCACCCGGTTCATGATGTCCTGAAGGTTGCCCGGGAACACCAGGTCCTTGACGTCGGCGCGAATGATCTCGATGCCGTAGCCGGCGGAGACCCCCTCGACGTCGCGCAGGATGTCCTCGCTGAGCTGGTTGCGGTTGGTCAGGATGGCCTCCAGCGTCATCGACGCCAGGGAACGCCGCGCGGCAAGCTGCACGTCGCTGTACACCCGGTCGCCGTAGTCGGTGACCTGCTCGATCGCCGCGACCGGGTCCACCACCCGGAAGTGGGTGATGATGTTCACCCGCACCGCGACCTTGTCGGCGGTCAGGATCTCCTGACCCTTGATGTTGAGCTCGCGCTCACGCAGGTCCACCGGGACGACCTCGACCTGCGGCAGCCGCTGCCCGGGGTACCGGCGGCCGGGCAGCCGGTAACGGCCGGGCTCCAGAACCTGGTCGAAACGGCCGTCGACGTATCGAAGGCCACGGAAACCGCTGCGAACGATTACCTCATTGCGGCTGGGCATGGCTCACCTCAATCGGGAAGGCCCCGAATAGCGAATGGGACGAAGGGTGGCCCCGTAGCGGTTCCGATGGGAAGGATCGGTCGCCGGGAAGGCAACGGACCAGCTTGGTTTGATCGCCAGTGCGTCCGTTGTGGTAGGCGCTTTCTTCTGAAGCCGCCGGGGCCGAATTGATAATGACAAACGGCGGGGCGCAGCCACAACGCAATTTCCTCGGCGGCCGGGTCCGGCGCCGCCGACGGCCCGGCTCTGCAAGGTTAACCAGCGAGTGAAAGAAGTTACGTTTTCTTTGCAAACTCTTGCAGGAGGCCGATTTCGCCCTAGGCTGTCGCTGCCGATCCTCCAATGAGGATGGCTCAGGTCGCGCCGCCGGGGTGAATCCGTGGCGGGGCGGACCTCGTCACCGCGAGCTACCCGGGAGTTCCATGCGCTCGATCAGCAACACCCTGCTCGCCGTACTCGTCGGACTCGCGGGCGCGCTGGCCGCCGTGAGCCCGGCCGCCGCGTCGTCCTCGCCGCCGCAGGAGCTCGGCGGGCTCGACCTCGGCGCCTACTGCCGCTCGCTGGGCAGTGCCGACGCCGTCCTGGCCGGCTCGACCGCGTACGACTGGCACTGCGCCGGCGCCGACGGCCGCCGCGGCGATCTCACCTTCGAGGCGGCCTGCCGCTGGGCGTACGCGACCGGCAGCGCCGTCGACCGCATCGGCGACTTCCGCGATCCCACCTCGGTCAGGTGCTGGCGGGTCGCGCCGGAGACCGTCGCGCCGGATTTCGAGAACTACTGCACCTCCCGGGGCCACAGCGCCTCGGTGCTGCTCGGCTCGACCGTCTACGACTGGCGGTGCGTCAACTACAGCCGTGGCGGGCCGACCTACTTCTCGGTCGACGTCCTCGCGGTCTGCAAGAAGACGACCGGGGCCGCCACCGTCGAACGGTTCGTCAACTACTACGACGCGCGCAGCTGGCAGTGCCGGGTCTGAGAACCCCGGGCCGGGGGTGACGCGACGCCGCCTCAACCTGGCCTCGGGCCGGCGGTATCCGGGTCGTCGACCTCCGCCGCCCCGGGCCACGTTGAAGAGGCTCAGGCGGAGTTGTCGCCAGGCGGGCCGCGGTCAGCGGTTCCCCGGGGGTGAACGGCTCGTGGATCATCGGGATGCCGGCGGCGCTCAGTCGGTGCACGTCGGCGCTCCTCGTCGGGTAACCGGAGATCTGCGCCGAGGCCGCCGCGGCGACCCGGTAGACCTACCGCGCCGGGCCGGGCGCGTCCTTGGTGCCGCGCAGGCGGGCCGGGGGGACGCCGGCCGCGGCGAGCCGGGCGGCGATGTCGCTCGGAGTGTTGTCGAGGAACACGATCACGCGGTGATCGTCACCGAGGGTGCAGGCGGCCGCGAGGGTGCCGATGTCGATCGGATCGAGGTCGCCGAGGTCGCCGAGGTCGAGGATGAGCCGATGCGGCCGCATGTGCCGGATCGCGTGTACCAGGAACTGGCGTAGTCGCAGGGCGCCGTCGAGGTCGAGACTGCCATGCGGGTGCACGATCACGGTGCCGTCGGGACGGGTTTCGGTGCTGACCCCGGGACCGGGCATCGCGTTACCTTCCGTGACCTTCTGTGCTGAACGGTCAGAGTACGTCGGGTGTCGACTGAGCACCATGGACGTACGGCAGAATTCACCTGGTAACGGCCGGGTAACGACCCTCGGCCGGCGGCGCCTCGACGAGGTCGGCGGCGGAAAGCCGGGGCCCCCCCCGGGGCCCCGGGCGCCCCCCCGCCGGGCCGCCGCGGCCCCGGTCAGCCGACGCCCTGCACGGCATCCTTATGCACGTGGACGCCGGCGCCGATGTCGAGCATGTCCCGCTCGCTCAGGCCGAGGCCCTCCCAGAACTGGACCAGCAGGTAGACCCCGCCGGGCTGCTTGACCCACAGGGTGGCGCCGTCATCGGCGTCGCTCTCCACGAGGAACGGTGCCGCGGACGGCCCGCCCTTGGCGAGGGCCTCCCGCTTGGCCTGTTCCCGGAGCCGGAGCGTGGTCGGATCGGTGACCTCCTGCTCCGGGACCAGGACGCCCCGGCCGTCGCCGACCCTGACCTTCTTGCCGGCCGGAACGCCGTGCTGGTCCTTCGACTGCAGCATGATGCCGATCTTGCCGACGAAGCTGTTCGGATCCTTGTCGAGGGCGTTCTTCGGCGCCAGGATCAGCGCGTTGGGGTTGTCGGCCTGGATCTCCCACCCGTCCGGCACCCTGTCGATGGTGTAACCCTTGGGCTGGCTTCCCGTGTACGCGACGAGCCGGGTGGCGCCGACGCTGACCGAGCCCGGGTCCCTTCCCGCGAGCGGCGGGGGTGCCGCGGGGGTGTTGTCGTCGGCGATGACGACGCCGACCGCGAGCACGGCGGCCACGGCGAAGGCGGACCCGGCGAGCTTCTGGACGGTACGGCGCTTGCGCAGGGCGCGCCGGCCGCGTTCGAGATCGGCGCCGACGTCCTCCGGGGTGGGGACGACCTCGGGGCCCGCGAGCGTGTCGAACTGGTTGCGCAGGTTCATGTCATTCCTCTTCAGCGAAAGGCCGGAACGGCCGGTGCGATTTCCAGGGCGGTGCGCAGGCGGGCCAGCGCGCGGGAGGTCTGGCTCTTCACCGTGCCCTCCGAACAGCCGAGGGCCTCGGCGGTCTCGGTGACGGTGAGCTCGTGGAAGTAGCGGAACACGACGGCGGCGCGCATCCTCGGCGGCAGGTCCCGCAACGCCCGGCGCAGCCCGTCGGCCATGGGTTCGCTGTGCCGATCGTCGCGCGGCAGGTCCGGCAGCTCGGCCGTGGGGCGCTCCCGGCGCCGCCACAACCGCCGGCGCTCGTCGGTCAGCGCGTTGACCAGCACCCGCCGCGTGTAGCCCGCGGGGTTGTCGGCGCGCTGGAAGGCCGGCCAGGCCACGTACAGCTTGGTCAGGGTGGACTGCACCAGGTCCTCGGCCAGGTGGCGGTCACCCGCCGTCAGCAGCGTGGCGGTGCGAACCAGACCGGCGCGTTGAGCCAGCACGAAGTCGTGGAACTGCTTGTCTCTATCGCCTCTCACATCCCCCTGACGGATGCGCCGGCGGTGGGGTTGCATCGGCCGATGATCTCAGGCCTGCCCGGTGGACGACGGCGGGCACAATGGCACGCTCATCCATGACACGGGGGAGTGCACGTGCATCGACGTACCATTCTGCGAGGCCTGGCCGCGGGCGCGGTCGCCGGTCCGGCCGGCGCGCTGCTCGCGGGGTCACCCGCACTCGCCGCGGGCAGCTATTACGTGGCGACGGCCGAGCAGGTCAAGAACAAGGTGCTGGTCTTCGACAAGAACAAGGCCTTCAGCGACGCCAACATCCACTGGAGCTTCAGCCCGGGTGGCGGCGGCTGGGCCAACCTGTCGGACGTCAAGGTCCGCAGCACCGCCGCGCAGGGCTGGATCGCCCTGGTCGTCGCCTCCGGCGGCAAGGCCGGGATCGTGGACATCGGCAGCGAGAAGCACACCGAGCTCAACGACCTGAGGTGGAGCGCCAGCCCCGGCGGCAACCCGCACGCCATCGAACGCATCCCCGGCAACGGCTCGGTCGTGGTGGCCAGCTCGGCGGGGCACCTGACCCTGTACGCGCCGACGCGGGTGGACAACCTCGGCACGCTGGCCAAGGTGCAGACGGTCGCGCTGGCGGGCGCACACGGTGTGCTGTGGGACCCGACCTACAAGCTGCTGTGGGCGGTCGGCGACGGCGTCATCCGCGGGTACGCGGTCGAGGGCAGCCTGCGGGGTACCCGGCTCAAGTGGCACGGTGCGAAGGCCGGCCTCGGCTCCGGCAACCTCGGCCACGACCTGCAGCCCGACTACAGCAACACCCAGCGGATGTGGGTGACCGCCACCCACGGCGTGTACCGGTTCGACACCGCCGGCGGCATCTTCAAGGTGACGCGGGCGTCGAGCGAGACGCGCGTCAAGTCGTACGTGCGGCACTCGTCCGGGGAGGCGGTGTCGATCAGGGCCGACAACACCGGCGCGCGTACCTGGGGAAGCCCGACGGTGCGCCTGTCGGCGTCGCCCGACCGCACCCGGGGCGGCGCGGAGTTCTACAAGGCGCGGATCTGGACGCCGGACTTCCAGTAGCCCGGCCGCCCCAGCGGCCAGGTTATGGCCTGAATCGTTGGCACGATGGGCCCATGACATCGACATGGAAGATCGAACTCATCCCCGTGCCAGTGACCGACGTCGACCGGGCGAAGGCGTTCTACCTGAAGGTCGGCTTCAACGCCGACCACGACCATCAGGTGCATGAGGGCCTGCGTTTCGTGCAGCTCACGCCGCCCGGTTCCGCGTGTTCGATCGTGATCGGCAACGGCATCACGGAGAAGACACCGGGCACCCAGGAGATCCAGGTGGTGGTGGCCGACGCCCACGCCGCCCGTAAGCAGTTGCTGGACGCCGGCGTCGAGGCCGGCGGCGTCGACGTCCAGCCCTGGGGAAACTTCGTCCACTTCCGGGACCCGGACGGCAACAGCTGGTCGCTGCAGGCGATCGACTCCCGGCCGAACGGCTGAACCACCACCCTCCGGACACCGCGGACGGGCCGGGCCCGGCCGGCCCGCCCCCGGCCACGAGGAGAACGGCGCCGGCCGCGGCGCCGGGGCTGCGGTTCATCGATGGCATCCCGCTAGGCTCGTCGAGCCGTCGCGGCAGGATCGGAGGGGCCGGATGTCGCCAGGACCGGATCCACACGCTCGGGAGCCACGGCGCCGGTGGCTGCTCGCGCCGGGAATTCGCCGGAGCGACGACGAGGTGGCCCGCCGGCTGCCGGACCTGGCATCGCATCAACTTCAGGAACGCTTGGAGGCAGGCCCGTGGACTTCGACGCCTTTGCGGCCGAGGTCGCCAGCATCCGTGAGGCCCGTGCCGCCCGGGGTAGGGCTGAACCGGCCTTCGAATCGTTGATCGCCTCGGACGACGACCTGGCGCGCATCGAGGCGGCGCTGCGGACCACGCTGCCGGAGCAGTACAAGCGGTTCCTGCGCGTCTTCGGTGGCGGCGGTTTCGTCTACCTGGACCTGGTTCCGCCGATATCTCCGGATGGCCGCCAGGCCGGCCTCATCGAGTTGAACTCGGGACCGGACAGCAAGCCGGGATTCGTCGCCATCGCCCCCTGCGGAGGCGGCGACTACTGGGGGTTCGTGACGGTGGACGGCGTCTGCGAGGAGCGGGTGACCGTGTACTCCTTCGTGGACGGTGACTTCACGTTCGAGGCGGATGACTTCCTGACCTTCGCGTCCTGGTGGGGCCTGCACGGCGGCAGGGACTATCTCTGACCGGGCCTGAGCCTTCGCGCCAGGTCGCCGGCCCGGTCGTACAGTTCGATCTCGTAGTCGATGTCCAGCGTGCTGAAGGTGCCCGCCAACTCGTCGACGCGCGCCGGATCCACCACGCCGGCGAACGTCGGCATCCCCCCGGAATCGAAGATATTGATCTGGCACCACGTGCATTCGACCTCGTACTCGTCCCACGCCGACGTGCGGGCTTCCCATCCCAGGTTCGTGAAGGCGTGCGCGAGCGACTCCAGGTTCGCGGCGGTGCGCACGAGGCCGTAGACGTTGTTGTCCATGGCGGCGAGGTCCTCACCTGCCCTACTCATCCTCGTCTTCCTCGACATACCATTCGTCGCCGTCGGTGGAGAGGATCCGCCGGAGGTAGTCGGCCAGGTCGTCTGCGACCCTGCGCCGGGTGTCCGTCTCGTGCTCCCAGACCAGCACCCCGGCCCCGGGCTCCCCGGGGACGACGGCGAACTGGTCGCCGCCGTCGTTGTCGCCGAAGAACAGCAACTTGTCGAACGGCTCGTAAAGCCGGGCGAAGGACGGATCGGCCCGGAAGGACGCGTTGTCCGCGGCGATGCGCTCCGCCGTCCAGACGATGCCCTCGTCGAACTCGCCCAGGATGCCGTCGGTCTCCAGCAGCAGGACGCGCAGGTCCGCCGGAACCGGCCGGCCCAGCCGCCGCTCGATCCGGTCGATCGCGGCCGGGTCGGCCGGCGGCGCGAACTGCGCCGCAGGGGAGGCCTCGGTGGCCAGTTCGATCCACATCCAAATCACCTGCTCATCTCGGCGGGAACACTAACGGAGGCCGGCCCGCCTGGACCTCCGACCATGATCGCCCCGGGCCCTTCCTGCTGTTGCCGTGAACGAGATGGCTGAGCTCAGTCCGCGGTGGTCCACTGCCGGGCGCCCAGCATGATCAGCCGCAGCTGGCGGCCGGCGGCGTCGATCACCCGCGCCTCGGCGTCGGTGGAGTCCGGGGGAGCGTCGAGCAGCGCCGCGGCGGTCCACACCATGTGGTTGACGAAAAGGCTGGTGACCATCCGCATGTCGGCCGCGATCCAGCGGTCGAAGCGGGGGCCGCCGAGCAGCTTGTCGCCGGCCAGGTCGGTGGCCAGTTCGGCGGCGAACAGGTCGAGCTGCTCGGCGATCGCGGCGCGGACGGCCGGCACGCCACCGTGGCGTTCCCGGGCGATGAAGCGGAAGTGCTCCCGGTGGTCGTGCACCTGGCGGGCGAGGATGCCGATCGACCGGTTGATCACCTCGTCGCTGGAGTTGAGGCCGTCCCGGACGGTGCGGATGGTGGCCCGCAGGCTGCCGAGGCACTCGTCGACGAGGGCCACGCCGAGGCTGTCGACGTCGGGAAAGTGGTGATAGAAGGCGGTCGGAGTGACACCCACCGCGCGGGTGACCTCGCGCAGGCTGATGCTGCTCAGGTTCCGGTGCTCCATCAGGTCGAGCGCCGCGTCGAGCAGCGCCTGCCTGGTGCGCGCCTTCTGCTCCGGTCGGCTGAGCCGGTCGGGTGGCGCCGGATGGCGGTGGTTCATGTCACTCAGTAAACACCTGTCCACTGAGTCGGCTGAGCCCTAGGGTGATTTCAGTAGACAGGTGTTAACTGAAAGGAGGCCGGAGATGACGTTACTGATGGCCGTGATCGCGCTGAGCGCCCTGTTGGTCGGCCCGGCCCTGCTCACCGGACAGCCACTGCTCATCGCGCTCGGGATTGTGCTCGCCGGCGCCGTTGTCATCGTCAGCCGGCGCGCCGCGACGCTGTCCCGGCACCGCTGATCAAGGAAGGACCACCATGAATTTCGTCAGACGAGTCGGCAGCCTGGACGACCGCGCGGTGGGGTCGCTGACGCTGGGCGTGGCCGGCCTGTTCTTCTTCAACGTCCTGCTCGGGCCGATCGCCATCGTGCTCGGCGCGATCACCGCTCTCCGGCACGGCACCGGCACGCCCAGCCGAAACGCGGGCCTGATCGGAGTCGCGCTGGGGCTCGCCGACCTGATCGTGCTGGCCGCCCTGATGGCCGCCCAGATCAAGCACGGCGGCATCGGCCTGCACGCCTAGCAGGATCCGCCCGAATGTCCGCCGAGCCAGGCGGGCCGGCAACCCGGCCGCGCACGCCTCGCCGGCCTTGGAGGAAAGCGGCATCTATTCTGTCGCCGTGGTCACCTATGACTGGTCGGGCACGGCGGAACGGGTCAGCCGCCTGTCAGCACACGCCGGCGCGGGCGAAGTCTTCGGCGCCAACGGTCATCAGTGGCAGCTGCAGCCCCCATTGACGCCGGAAGAGCTGGCCGAGGCGGAGTCGCAGCTACAGGTGGAACTGCCCGGTGAGTACCGGAGCTTTCTGCTGCAGGTGAGCCGTGGTGGCGCTGGTCCGGCGTACGGGTGTGGGCCGACGACACGGCCGACGACGAAGGTTTCCGGCCACTGCTCCAGCCGGACGGAAGCCGCCTCGGCTTCGCGGACTGGTACCAGGGTTGGCTCGACGAGGCCGAGCAGCAGGTTACGTCGATCTAGGTGAAGGCGGCGATTCAGCGGCGCTTCAGGACAGCTTCAGGCAGTGGTGATGAGCTTCGCCGGCGTCAACCTCTCCACCGCTGGCCATGGCCGGCGCCAAACCACCACCTGTCCCTGGAGGCCGAGACGCCGCCAAGCCGCGCCGCTTCGCCAAAGCCATCTCGACGGTCGCCGCATACGCCTCGGCCGGTCGGTTGACGCACTCCCTTCGGCGCCGGCGGCGTACCGAACGCGACGGGGACATTTCGACCGCACGGAGGCATCATGTCCATCCTGCGCACCTGGCGCACCCGTCTGTTCAGCGCGTTCGCGGTGCTGGCCCTCTCCGGAGGCACGCTGATCGCGACCTCATCGCCCGCGGCAGCCGCGGAGCAGCACTGCAACTACAACGCGAACTTCAACGCCTGCCTCACGCTGACCTACAAAGGCTTCTTCTGGTACGACGCGACTGTGGGACTCGATGTGCACATGTCCCAGCAATACGCACAGTGGCTCGTCGACTGCCCGCACGTCGTCCGATCGACGATCTGGGGCGACGACGGTGGCTCCAATCGGTCGCGCATCCGTGACCTGGTGCTGAGCCCCGGCTGGCCGGGAGCCGGCCCGGACGGCTACGGCGTCGAGATGTACACCCTGAACATCAACGCGGACGACCTCAACGAGGACGGCGACGACGACCGGGACGAGTTCTACGCCACCATCCAGTACCTGGACTGCATGACCGGCTTCTGGTCACCGGAGTACCGAACTGGCGAGTTCGTCGGCGATTACCGCTCCTGACGTCCTGGAGCGCCATGCGAACGGTCGACGGCTACGACGTCGTCGGTCGTTCGCATCATGCCTCGTCTGCGGTGTCGGGAGCTCAATGACTTTCAGCCCCGCCTCGACCGCGACGATGTCGACGACCTGCCGGCCAGTTCCGCCACGATGAGTTTGACGGCACGGTCGTACGGACCGTTACCTGGCTGCGGCATTCCAAGTCGGTGTGGGTGGTGCGTCGGTGTCGGTACGGTCGTGCCGTGACCAGCTTCCCCGCCCAGGCCCAACGGGTCCGTGATCGTGGGCTTCCGCTGCGCGATCGGCTGCTGGCGTTGCGGGAGTGCGTCGTGCACTTCGGACCGTACGGGTTCCGCGCGACCTGGCACCACCTGATGGTCGGTGCCGGCGTTCCGCGGCGACTCGAGGACGACCGGCAGCGCTGGAGCGGGCGGTAGCCGAACTTGAGGAAGCCCGCGTGCTGTGGGCCGCGTGCCGCGACACCTTCGCGGAGCGTCGCCGCCGGGAGAAGGCGCAGGGTCAGCGCACCCCCAGGCGCTCGGAGCGCTGGTACTCATGGCACGGGCGAATCGCCTACTGCCCGCCGATCACGCCGCATCCACCGATTTCGGCCCGTATACCTGGCAATTGGCCGAGGCGGCGGCGACCTTCCTGTACCGACAGGGATTGTGGAACCACCAAATAAATGTCCAACGGCAAGCGCTGCGAGCCGCGGCCCGGCACGGCGCCACTCGCGCGCAGGGCGCCGCTCGCATCCACCTCGCACGCACGCACATCAGGCTGCGCCAGTGGGACGAGGCAGAGACTCACCTGCAGGAGGCGCTCGATCTGTATCGGACGCGGGCTGACCCGAACGGACATGCTCAGGCGCATCACTACTTCGGTTTGCTGCGCGAACAGCGAAGCCGATACCAGGAGGCCATCGACCATGGCGAGCACGCTGTCGCCATTTGCCGCACGAGCGATCTTCGGCACGGGCTCGGGCACACCAGGCCAACGCCTGGGACACCCGGGCCGGGCCGACCGCGCCGTCGCCTGCTCGCCCGGCCACGCGACAACCCCGGGTGAGTTATCTCACTGGCCGATTGTCCGATGTGGAGTCCGGTGCCGATCCCGGTGCCCGCTCGGTTGGTTCCTGTGCAGCCCAGGTATGCGGGTGGCGCCAAATGGATGTGCGCGCGTGTGCTGCCCCGGATGTCGATGTTGGCCGGATTCGTCAAGGGCTTGGCATTGTCGCCATGCGAAGCGGGCGAAACGCTATATCCGTGATGCATCGACGTGTCGTAGTGGTCTCTTACCCGGGCGCCCACGCCCTGGACATCGCCGGTCCGGTCGACGCGTTCGACACCGCCGACCGGCTGCTCGACCAACCCGGCACCGGCTACCGGATCGAATTCGTCTCCCCGGACTCACCACTGGTGCGTACCTGTTCCGGGCTGGCCATCGAGGCGGCGCCGCTGGAGACCGGGGAAGGACCGATCGACACTCTGCTCGTACCCGGTGGATGGGGCATGCACGACGCGCTCGCCAACCGGGCGCTGGTGTCCTGGATCGGCCGGGCCGCCGCCCGCTGCCGCCGGGTGGCGTCGGTCTGTGGCGGGGCCTTCCTGCTCGCCGAGGCGGGCCTGCTCACCGGCCGCAGGGCCACCACCCATTGGGTGATCAGTGCCGAGATGGCGCAGCGCTACCCCGACGTCATCGTGGATCCGAACCCGATCTTCATCTGGGACGGTCCCTTCATCACCTCGGCGGGTGTGTCGACCGGCATCGACATGAGCCTGGCCCTGATCGAGGACGACCACGGCGCCGAATTCGCGTTGAAGGTGGCCCGCTATCTGGTGCTGTACTTCAAGCGGCACGGCGGGCAGTCGCAGTTCAGCGAGGTACTCGACGCCCAACTGGCCGAGTTCGCCCCGATCCGGACCGCCCAGGAGTGGATCCAGGACAGTCTCGGCCGTCCCCTGCTGGTCGCCGAGGTGGCCGAGCGGGCCAACATGAGCCCGCGTAACTTCGCCCGGGTCTTCCGCCGCGAGGTCGGCATGACCCCTGGGCACTACATCGAGCGGGCCCGCATCTCCCGGAGCCGGGGGCTGCTGGAAACCACCGATCTGCCGGTCAGCGCCGTGGCGCGGCGCTGCGGCTTCACCACGGTGGAGACGTTTCTGCGCGCCTTCACCAAGGTGCTCGGCACCACGCCGACGGAGTACCGCCACCGGTTCGAGACGATCGGCGCCGGCGGACTCGTCATCGATTCGAAGCGGGTGCAGCGATGATACCGACCGTGCGCGTCGTCGACCACATCGTCGCCGAGCTGGCCCGAACGGGCGTGGACCGGGTGTTCGGGGTCGGTGGCGCCAACATCGAGGACCTGTACGACGCGGTACACCGCAGCGGCGGCGCGGTCCAGGCGCTGGTGGCCAAGCATGAGTTCGCCGCCGCGACGATGGCCGACGGATACGCCCGCGCGACCGGCCGGATGGGCGTGGTCGCGGCCACCTCCGGCGGTGGGGCGATGAATCTGCTGCCCGGACTCGCGGAGGCACACGCCTCCCGGATACCCGTGCTCGCGCTGGTCGGGCAGCCGCCGATCGGCCTTGAGGGCCGCGGCGCCTTCCAGGACACCAGCGGGAAGGCCGGGTCCTTCGACGCCCGCGAGGTCTTCGCACCGCTGTCGCGGTTCTGCGCCAAGGTGTCCACCGCCGGATCGATAGTCGACCTGTTGCCACAGGCCATGGCGGCGGCCCGCTCCCATCCGCGGGGACCCGCGGTACTGCTGCTGCCCAAGGATGTGCAGCAGGCGGCGGCCCCGGCACCCGCCGCGGGAGTACCTCTCCCCGAGGCGGCCGACCCGGTCGACCCTGACCTGCTGAACCGCGTCATCGCCGCGCTGCGCACGGCCGACCGGGTACTGATCATCGCGGGGGAGGGCGTGGCCGCCGACGATGTGCGCACGGAGGTCGCCGACCTGGCGGCCCGCCTGGGCGCGTGGGTGGCAGTGACCCCGGACGCCAAGGACGTGTACGACAACCGGAGCCCCCGGTTCGTCGGCGTCGCCGGAGTCATGGGGCACCCGAGCGTCGTCGACTGCCTGCGCCAGGCGGACGTGTGCCTGCTCGTCGGTACGAGGCTTCCCGTGATGGCCCGCGGCGGCCTCGACGACGCCCTGGCCGGCACGCTCGTGATCGGCGTCGACCCGGAGCCGCCCTTCGTCCAGGCGGTCACGGTCCCCGGCCCGGTACGCCGCACTCTGGACGCTGTCCTCGAGCGACTCGACCCCCGTCCGCGCCGGTGCGCGGACCATGCCGGCCCGGTACCCCTGCCCGCCCAGCCGCATCGGGGACCCGGCACGTCGTACGCCGATGCCGTCGCCGCCGTCGCCGGGGCGCTCCCCGACGACGCGCACGTGTTCGTCGACGCCGGCAATGCGGCGGCCGCCGCGATCCACCTGCTGCCCGCCCCGCGCCGGGGCCGTTTCGTGGTGGCCGTCGGCATGGGCGGTATGGGATACACGTTCGGAGCCGGGATCGGCGCGGCGCTCGGCAGCGGCCGGCGTACCTACGTGCTCGCCGGCGACGGGGCGTTCCTCATGCACGGCATGGAGGTGCACACCGCCGTGGAATACGACGCCTGTGTGACCTTCGTGGTCTTCAACAACAACGCACACGGCATGTGCGTGACCCGCGAACAGCTCTACTACTCCGGCCGGTACAGCTACAACATGTTCCGGACGACCGACATCGCCGCGGGTGTCGGTGCGGCATTCCCCACCCTGGACGTCACCCGTGCCGACGACGCCGGCCAGCTGCACCAGGCCCTGCTGCGCAGCAACGCCCGGCCCGGCCCGGCGTTCGTCTGTCTCGACTTCGACCCGCGGGAGATACCGCCGTTCCTGCCGTTCCTGGCCGCGCTCGGCCGGGACGGCACCGACCCTACGGCCCACCACAAGGAGGCATCCGATGAACGCCGACAGGTCCACGCCGGTTGAGCACATTCCCGGCCTGATGCGCGTGGAGAGCACCAGCGCCGAGGAACTCCTCGCGCACTGCCAGGCGATGCCCGGCCCGGCCGAACCGGATCGGCGGTACTGCACCGTCGAGGAGTACGTCGACTGCCCGCCCGAGCACGTTTACGCCTACCTGCGTGCGGGGCACCACCTGGAGGAGTGGACCTACAGCGTGCGCGACTTCGAACCCGCCGACCGGCCCGGCCTGTGGGTCGGCTACGACCGGCTGGTGCCGGACACCCGCATCTTCTGCCGGGTGGTGGCCAACCCGGACGCGATGACCGTCGACTACCACTGCGCCTGGGACCAGGGCGACCAGCTGTGGATGATCTATCTGATGCGGGTGGTACCCGCCACCCTCGTCCTCGACCGGCCGGGCAGCGTCATCACCTGGACCAACTGCCGCCACCCGCACTACGACGCGAACCCGCATCCGCAGCTGGCGCCCAGCGCGGACCGGCCGTGGGTCGGCGACTTCTGGGGCCTGTTCCAGGCCGGTCACCAGGTCGAGATGCGCAACCTCAAGACGATCCTGGAGTACCGGTACGGCAACGACGAACCGGTCAGCCGGCCGCCGCTGCGGGCGTTGTCGCGGTGACCGGGGCGAACGCGACGGTCAGCCTCACCGACGTGTCCAGCTACCTGCCCGGGGAGCCGGTCGGGCGGGAGTTCTTCACCGGTTACCCGCACAGCGCGGACGATCTACGCGACAGCGCGATGTTCAAGGCACCGCGCTGGCGCCACCACGTGGCCGCCGACGAGACCAACGTCGACCTGGTCGAACGCGCGGTGTGGCCGCTCATCGACAGGCACGGGGCCGACGCGATCCGGGGCGTGGACGTTCTGCTGGTGCACACCCAGCTGCCCGACCTGCCGATCGTGGGCGCCGGTACGGAGATCGCCCGGCGTCTCGGACTGCGCCCCGATTGGCTCGTCGACGTGGCCAACGCCGGCTGCGCCTCCTTCGTCCACATGCTGCGGCTGGCCCGGCAGATCCTCACCACCACCGATGCGCGCAGCGCCCTGATCTGCAACGCGCAGACCGCCGCAGGTCAACTGTTCACCCAGTCCGGCGTACGCCGGCTGGCCCAGGCCGCCGTCCCGGGCGACGGCTGCGGGGTGGCCTACCTGACCGCCGGAGGCCCGTCCCCCATCCTCGACGTGACCACCCGCCACCTCGGCGAATACGCCGGGGACATGCGGTTGGTCGCCGACGACGGGCGGCGGTACTGGCAGACCCGTGAGTCGCCGCTGCGGATCGGTTTCACCTCCTCGGGGGTCGCGGCCGTGCTGGAGCGCGGCAACCGGTTGGTACCGGAGGCGGTGGGTGAGCTCTGCGCTCGCCTCGGCGTGCCGACCGGTGAGATCGATGCACTGATCACCAATCAGCCCAACCGGCTATTCCTGCACCATTGGCGGCAGGCGCTGGGGGTACCGGCCGACCGGCATCCGGACACGTTCGACCAGTGCGGGAACATGTTCGGCGCCGCCATGCCGGTCACCCTGGACCATGCGGTGCGCACCGGCCGGATACGCGACGGGGATCTGGTGGTGTTCGGCGGCTTCGCGCATGCCGGCGACTTCGCCGGTGCCGCCGGCGTACGCTGGCACGGATCACGGGCGGCGCCCTGACCGAAACGAGGAGCGAGAACGGCCAGGAACAGGGTGGACAGTTTCTCGTCGGCATTCATGGTCGCCTCTATGTTGTCGGCGACGACTATCAGATCGGGCACACGATCTCGGGTTATGCGGCGGTAGGGTCCGGCTACCTGGTCGCCCTGGGGTCGCTGCACTCCACGGCCAGGTCGCCGGTCAGTAGCCGGCAACGTGCGGTGATGGCGCTCGAGGCGGCGGCGGAGCTCACCGAGGGCGTGCGGCCGCCCTTCACCGTGGTGCAGTCGGGGTGAAAGCGGCCACGCTCGCCTTCGGGCACGGTCTCACCGCCGCCCGTCACTACCAAC
Organism: Actinoplanes sp. NPDC026623; assembly: GCF_040638275.1. Lineage (NCBI taxonomy): Bacteria > Bacillati > Actinomycetota > Actinomycetes > Micromonosporales > Micromonosporaceae > Actinoplanes > Actinoplanes sp. NPDC026623. The sequence goes on from NZ_JBEZXZ010000085.1 coordinate 17,472, forward strand.
CATGGTGGCCCGCCGTGGCGCGCTCCCGGCGGCACCTCGGCCGTGGCACGATGCCGGACCTGTTGGCACTGGTGGGAGAGCACCTCGCCGCCGGTTCGGCCAAAGCCGACGGCGGTCCACCCGCGTTCCTGCTGAAGGCCATCGGGACGATCCCCGGGATGGCCCGGTTGTTACGGCTCGTGATGAACCTTGCCTACCGTTCCGGGCTGCGCAAAGAGGGCTACGAGGACGCCTAACGGCTGCGTTGGCGTCGGCGATGATGCGGTCCACGTCCGGCAGCACGTTCGGATAGGTCGCCGTGTCGCCGGCTCCTCGGAGAAAGTCACGACCCCCCCGGGCAGATGCGCGCGGTCAAGCCTTCGGGTGGTCGGCCTTCGCCTGGTAGGCCGCGATCAGCGGCAGGAACACCTCGTCGATGATCTGCCGGATGCTCTCCTGCCCGATCGGTTGCAAGGTGAGCAGGGCCTCGCCGCGGAACAGGTCAAAGGGCACGGTCTGCACCCGCTGCGGCAGGTCGGCCGGCACCTCCCCGCGGGCCGCCGCGCGTTCCAGGATTGTCCGCATCGAGCCCGGCCGACCGGCCAGGAACTGCTCCCGCAGGTCGGCGGGGGTGCTGCCGCTCTCGTCGAAATAGCTGCCCAGGTGCGCGCTGATCAGGGCGATCAGCCCGCCTCGGGCCTGGTTGACGTCGCCCAGCAGCGCGTATAGGTCGTCGCGGAGATTGCCGGTGTCCGGCACCTCGATCGTGGTCCGGTCGCCGATGTGCCGGATGGTGGCCACCAGTAGCTCGCCGCGGCTGGGCCACCGCCGGTAGAGCACCGGGCGGCTGGTGCCGGCCCGCTCGGCGACCGCCTCGATGGTGAAGCGCGGATACCCGCCCTCGCGCAGTTGCTCCCACGCCGCGTCCAGGATCGCGTCCTCGAGCTCTGCACCGCGGCGACGAGTTTTGTTAAGACTCACTTGCGTATCTTAGCTCCTCGCTTTACCGTCGGGATAAGAAACAGAGGCGTATCTTAAGGAGCCAGGATGTCATCCGTTTCCCGTACGGCCTGGACCCTGATCATCGGGGGCCTCGCCCCGATCCTCGACAGCACCATCGTCGCGATCGCCCTGCGTGACCTGGCCGCCGATCTACATGCGAGCGTCGGCGAGATCCAGTGGGTGAGCACCGCGTACCTGCTGGCGCTCGCCGTCGCCGTCCCGCTCGTCGGCTGGGCGCAGCAGCGGTTCGGCGGCAAGCGGCTGTGGCTGTTCGCGCTGACCCTGTTCATGGCCGGCTCGGTGCTGTGCGCCTTCGCCTGGAGCGCGCACAGCCTCATCGCGTTTCGGGTGGTCCAGGGGCTCGGCGGCGGGCTGATGCTCCCGCTGATGCAGTCCCTGGTGGTGCAGGCGGCCGGCGGCCGCTCGCTGGGCCGGGTGGTCGCGATGGTCAGTCTGCCGATCTCGCTCGGTCCGATCCTCGGTCCGATCCTCGGCGGCGTCATCCTGCACAGCCTGTCCTGGCCGTGGCTGTTCCTGGTCAACGTGCCGCTATGCGTCGCCGGCCTGGTCACCGCCGCGCTGGTGCTGCCCGACGACCGGGCCACCCGCACCCGCACCCGGCTGGACGTAACCGGCCTGCTCCTGCTCGCCCCGGCGCTGGCCGGCGTGCTGCTCGGCCTGTCCAACGTGGCCAAGGGCGGCTTCGGCCGCCCCGACGTGCTCGTCCCGCTGATCACCGGCGTCATCCTGCTCGGCGCGTTCATCGGTTACGCGCTGCGCCTCGGCGACCGCGCCGTGATCAACCTGCGGCTGCTCGCCGGCCGTCCGCTCGCGTCCTCCACCAGCGTGTTCGCGTTCACCGGCGCGGTACTTTACGGCGCGATGCTGCTGCTGCCGCTCTATCTGCAGGAGTCCCGCGGGCTCAGCGTGCTCAACGCGGCCCTGTTCCTCATCCCGCAGGGCGTCGGCTCACTCGCGCTGCGCACCCAGGCCGGCAAGCTCACCGACCTGATCGGCGCCCGCTGGGTGGCGGCCGCCGGCTTCGCGGTGATCGCGGCGGGCACCCTGCCGTTCGCGTTCGCCGACGCGGACACCAGTTCGCTCTGGCTAATGATCGTGCTGTTCGTCCGCGGCCTGGGCCTGGGCGCCGTGCTGATCCCGGTGATGACCGTCGCCTACCTCGGACTGGACCGCGACCGGATCCCGCAGGCCAGCATGATCACCCGGATCGCCCAGCAGGTCGGCGGCTCGTTCGGCACCGCGATCTTGGCAGTCGTCCTGCAGGCCGGCACGTTCCCGGCCGCATTCTGGGTCGCGACCGGAGTCTCCGTCCTCGCGATCGGGCTGTCATTCCTGCTGCCCACGGCGGCACCCGCGCCGGCACGTGCCCTCCAGCCGGCGTCGTGACGGCGGCAGACTCCCGGCCATACCGGAACCGGTCGCCGAAGAGCGGCATGCCGCCTAACTCGAACTGTGCGTCGAGCGCAGCGCCCCGGCCGAGCGCCGGTAGCTCGCGTCGAGCCACTCACTGATCTCATCCCAGTGCCTGCGGCTACGTCGATACCGATCCACCACTCATCTCACCCGGGGCGCTGCCGCAAGCCCTCATTCATGAACGATCCTCACTCGACAGTACGGCCAAGTCACGGACCACGACCGGCGCTGTGGGTGCCGAAGGCCTCGTCTGTACTGGTCAGCGAAGTTTGACACGGAGGTGAGCCCGCCGATGCAGTCCCGAGCCCTGTGCCGCAGGGTCAGGGTGTGAACATCTGGGCGATTTTGGTGACCGTGCCGTCGGTCAGGGTGACGACCGCGAAGCCGCCGGGGTTGTTCTTGAGCCACGTGGCGAACTGGGCCTCCGTGGCAGGACAGACCGCCCCCGTGGTGATCGTGCCGGTGCAGTCACCGTCCTTGTGGTCGTCCCACTGGGTCAGTTTCGGCTTCGCGCTGACCCGCAAAGTGACCTTGAGGTGGCTCTCCTCGTCCGCCCAATCCCGTTGGCAGCGCGGGTCGCTCGATTTGAGTTTGAAGGCTTTGCAGAACGCCGGACCGTCGAGAAAGATGACCGGCTCCGCGACGGCAGAGTGCGCTGTGGCGTCGTAGGAGTAGAGCTTGACCACCGAGGTCCTGCTGCCCGCAGTGAGATCGGCGAAGGTCGCCCCCGGCGCGGGCGGCTTGCTGCTCGGTGCGGCCGCGGCCTCGCTGGGCGCTGCGGCCGGCCCAGTCTGACCCGTGTTGGCACAGCCGGCCGTGATCAGCAGGACGGCGGCAAGAACGACGGTGAAGATCCTCGATGTCTTGGGCGTGATACTGCCGAGGCGTACGTGTGATCGGGATGAGGCGCCGGTCATAGCGAATGGATCTCCGCGTTGGCGAAGGCGGCCTGTGAGTCACCGTTGTCCGCGTCGTCGACGGCACCGAGCATGACCTGGCCTGCCGCGAGCGACGGGTCGGTAAGCGCCCCGGTGAGCAGTTTCTGGCCGTCGACCGTGACCGTCGCGAGGTCGTTGTGGATCTCGATACCGACCCGTCGCGGCCGCCCGGCCTGGAACGCGGTCGACTTTGTCCGTGTCTCCCCGGTGACCTCGCCGTTGTTGTCCAGGCCGATCCGGACGTCGGCGCGGCACAGGGACACCTGATATCCGCTATCGGCGACGTAGCGGAACCAGATCACCGCGCACGCGCCCGAACTGACCACCGTGGCGTCGACCGCGATGGACTGGTTGCCGGCGAAGATGTCTTTCGGCCCGGTGCACTGATAGACGCCGGACAGCTTCGTCGTCACGAGCAGGCGGCCGGCGAAGGTGCAGCTGCCGTTCTGGTCCCTGGGCGTGTCGGACCACTGTCCGGCCCGGTCCAGGCGGTCGATCAGGGACGGACCCTGCACCACGCGGCGGGCTGACGCCGACACCGACGGCGCCGGAGACGCCGCCGGACCGGCGCTGCTGGTGGCGGCGTAGTCCACCTCGGCGTTACCGGCCGCCGCCATGGCGCCGCCGATTGCGCCCAGGACCCGGTGTCCCGGCGGCGTCCCGATCAGCATGCCGGCCGCTGCCAGCAGCACCGCCGCCGCGGCGCCGAGCACCCGCGCGGTGCGGACCACCCGGCGGCGTCGTAGCTGCGCGGCGCGGAATCGGCCGGTCTGCTGAGCCGCCCCGGCGGCCCGGCGCAGCTCCGGACGGGCCAGCGCACCGTCGCCCTTGGGATCGGTGTCCAGCAGCAGGTCGAGCAGCTCGTGCGCGGTCGGGCGGTCGAGCGGGTCTTTCGCCAGGGTGCGCGCCACCAGCTCGCGCAGCGCACCGTTGAGGCCGGACAGCTCCGGCGGCTGGGTCAGGATGCGAGCCGCGGTCGCCGCGGCCGAGTCGGCGCGAAAGGGCGTGCGACCGGTCCCCGCATAAGTGACCACGGCGCCCCAGGCGAAGACGTCCGCGGCCGGGCCCACCGGGCGGGAGGAGTCGCTGTCGAACCGCTCCGGCGCCATGTAGGCGACCGTGCCCACCATCTGGTCGGTACGGGTGTGCTGGCTGGTCACCTCGAGAGCGCGGGCGATGCCAAAATCGATCACCTTCGGCGTGCCGAGCGAGAAGAGCACGTTCTGCGGTTTCAGGTCGCGATGGATCACGCCGGCGCCGTGGATGGCGGCGAGCGCGGTGGCCACGCCGACCGCCACGCTGTGCAGGTTGCCGGCCACGAGCGGGCCCTGCTCGTTGATCACCTCGGAGAGGCTCGGACCATCGACATACTCCACCACGAGGTACGGCGTCGGGTGGTCCGGGTCGGCATCAAGCACCTCGGCGGTGCAGAACGGCGGCACCGACCGGGCGCGGTTGACCTCGCTGCGGAAGCGGGCCCGGAACTCGTCCTCCACCGAATATTCCGGGCGGATCACCTTGACGGCGACCAGCCGCTGATCAGGCCCGCGGCCCAGATAGACCGTGCCCATCCCGCCCTGGCCGAGCCGGCTGAGCAGCTGATAGTCACCCAGACTGCGCGGATCACTGGGTCGCAGCGGATGACTCACCCGCAGAACCTTACCCCAACGTGTGTCAATACATCGCTCGCCCGCTCCGGTGCCCGCCCAGGCCCTACCACGCCCTCCGATGATCATCACGCGGTCGAGCTGACGGTCCTCCACCCGTGTTCGAGCAGCGCGAAGATCCGGTCGATGGCGACATCGTCGCCTTGGTCGCCGCGGCGTTGATCCATGGCACTGAAGACGACGCGGAGCCACGCCCGATAAACGCCGGCGCGGACCACGCGAGGACGAGGCCGATGCGGTCGAAGCCCTCGAAGAACCGGCGGCCAAGCTCAGCAGACTGCGTACGAGGGACGAACTTGAGGCGCTTCTGGCACGGGCGGTGGTGATCGAGAACGAGGATGCCTGGCGGCGTTGGAGCCGGCACGAGGTCTGGGACAATGCCCTGGCCGAGCGCCGACAGCTGAGCCAGCGTTCCCCAGTCGCGGCGCTCGATCGGCTTCTGATTCAGCAAGGGAGTGATTGAGGTGAAGCCGTCAAGATCGTCTCCAAAACCTCTCCAGATCTTGCCCACCCACGACAAACGGGCTTCGCTCCCGAAGGGCGAAACCCGTTCTGCTGTGTTGCGTGGTGGGCGATACTGGGATCGAACCAGTGACCTCTTCCGTGTCAGGGAAGCGCGCTCCCGCTGCGCCAATCGCCCTCGATCTTTGCCGAGGTGGAGACGGGATTTGAACCCGTGTACACGGCTTTGCAGGCCGTTGCCTCGCCTCTCGGCCACTCCACCGAGCTGGCCCCGCACGTGTCCTGTGGCGGCCTCTCCGAGCGGACGACGGGATTCGAACCCGCGACCCTCACCTTGGCAAGGTGATGCGCTACCAGCTGCGCTACGTCCGCTTGTCTCTCCGGCGCGTTCCCCGGCGACGGATGAAACATTAGCGGGTGCCCCGCCCCGATGCCAAACCGGGGGTCCCCCGGCGCGTCGTGGCCGGTCATCCACAGGTCAGGAAACAGGCAAGCGCCCGGCCCGCGTTCCGGGTTGGATGGACCCATGGAGATCCGACAGATCGCCGCCACCGAGCGCACCGACACCATGTTCCCGCTGCAGACCTATGCGTTCAGGCCCTCGCCCGGTGCCGATGCCGACCGGGAGACCTACGCCCAGCGAATGCAGTACTACCGCACGGCCGTCAGCCTGATCGCCGAGGAGGGCGGGCGGACCCTGGCGGGCGTCGGGGCCTTCCCGATGCGGCAGAACGTGCGTGACGTCGTGCACGACATGGCCGGGGTGGCGTCCGTCACCACCGATCCGTCCGCGCGTCGTCGTGGCTTCGTCCGGGCGCTGGTGGGCCGGCTTCTGCACGAGATGCACGACCGGGGTTGCACGGTGAGCGCCCTCTACCCGTTCCGTCCGTCGTTCTACGGCCGCTTTGGCTTCGTGGGTCTTCCGCGCTTCCGGACCGCCACGTTCGCCCCGGAGGGCCTCTCGGGTCTCCTGAGAGCCGATCTGCCGGGCGAGGTCGAGCGCCTGGCCATGCGGGAGGGCTTCGACGACTTCGACGCCCTGACGCTGCGCCTGCTGGGCGAGCGGCACGGCTTCTCGGTGTTCGACGAGGTGCGCACCGCCGAGTTCCGGGAGTCGCCGGCGCGCTGGGTGGCGATCGCCCGGGTCGACGGTGAGGTGGTGGGTGCCGTGGCCTACCGGATCGACGACTTCGGCGGAGATCTGGTCGCGGACGATCTGCTGGTCACCGGGCCGCTTGGCCGGGCGCTGCTTTTGCAGTTCTTCGCCCGGCATGTGGATCAGGTCGCCCGGATCGTCATGAAGGTGGGCGCGGACGACGTGCCCGAGTTGTGGGGGACCGACCTCGCGGTGCTCACCGAGGGGCGCGTCGCGTTCCCCAACCGGGGCGGCCCGATGGCCCGCCTGCTCTCGATGGAGGCGTTGACCGGCACCGCCACGTCGGCGACGGGCGCGGTGACGGTCGAGGTGGCCGACGACGAGTTCATCGGCGGGCGCTACCGGCTGGCCGGTGAGGGCGGGCGGCTCATTGTGGAGCAGTGCAAGGACGAGCCGGCGGCCACGCTCACCTGCTCCGGCATCTCGGCACTCGCCTACGGGGTGCTCGACCCGGTCGAGGTGGTGACGAGAGGGTTCGGCCAGGTGGATGCGGCCGCGATCGGCCCGCTGACCGCGCTCTTCCCGAGGCGGATGCCCTACATGTTCGCCGACTTCTGATCACCTGCGGCATGAGCCGGCCGCTGGTCAGACGGTGGTCGGCGATCCCGCCGTGGGCCAGACGCCGGTCGGTGGTCTCGCGGGTGGCGGGGCTGGTCCGGTGATCCTGCCGGGGGTCAGACGCCGGTCGGTGGTCTCGCGGGCGACGGGGCTGGTCCGGTGATCCTGCCCTGGGTAAGACGGTGGTCGGCGATCCCGCCGTGGGCCAGACACCGGTCGGTGGTCTCGCGGGCGGCGCGGCTGGGGCGGTGATCCTGCCGGGGGTCAGACACCGGTCGGTGGTCTCGCGGGCGGCGCGGCTGGGGCGGTGATCCTGCCGGGGTCGGATGGTGGTCGGTGGTCTTGCAGGCGGTTCGGGCTGGGCCGGCGTCAGATGGCGGTCCGGCCGCGGCCGGACGGCGGTCGGTCGTCCGGAGGGCGATGCGGGCTGGGCCGGTGATCCTTCGCCGTGGGTCAGGCGACGGGCGACGGTCCTGCGCGGGATGCGGGCGGCGGTCGGCCGGCCCTATCGGGGTCAGACGGCGGCTGGTAGGCCCGTCGAGCTGAAGGCTCGTCCGTCGTCCGTCACCACCGCCGAGTCGTAGCCGTCGGCGGCAAGCTTGGCGAGCCAGGCGATCCCAGCCTCGCCCATGGCCAGCGCCGCCGTCGCATAGGCGTCCGCGAGTGCCAGGTCGGGCCCCACGACGGTCACCGAGCGCAGGCCCCGGGCCGGTCCGCCCGTGCGCGGATTGAAGACGTGGTCGCCGCGCTCGTAGGTGCCCGAGGTCGCCACCGCCTGGTCGGTCAGGGAGAGCACCCAGCTCAGCTTGTCCGCCTCCCAGGGGTGCCGGATGCCGACCCGCCACGGCGAGCCGCTGCCGGAGACTCCGCGGGCCCTGATGTCACCGCCCGCGTTCACGCAGTGGTTCACCGAGCCCGCCTCGGCCAGGCGGGCCGAGGCGACCTCCACCGACCAGCCCTTGACGTATCCCGACGGGTCCAGGGGGCCGGCCGCGTAGGCGTCGAAGTAGCCGTCGGTCTCGCGCCACAGGTCGGCGCACGCCTCGAGGACGTGGCGCAGGTCCGGGGAGTATTCCGCCGGGGTGATCTCGCGGCGGCGCAGGCGGCTGACCTCGCTGTCGTCGCGGTAGGTGCTGAAGCGGCGGTCCACCTCGTGCAGCCAGCCGCACACGTCGTCGATCATCGCCCGCAGGTCGGCGTCGGGGAGGTCGTCGGCCAGGTCGATGCTGACGACCGTGCCCATGACGTGCTCGGCGTGGTGCATGGCGCAGGACTTTACGCGGTGGCGGCGTCGATCGCCGCCTGCAGCGACTTCACGTATGACTCCGAGGTGAAGGTCGCGCCGGAGACCGCGTCGACTTCGGCGCTCTGTGCCTTGACCGTGGCCTGCTTGAGCGAGGCGATCGCCGGTGGGTTGATCGTCGCGCTGTCGCCGGTGACCGGGTAGGTCGCGTCCGCCGCGGTGATCTTGCCGCCGGAGACCTTGATCGAGACCTGGATGGTGCCGTAGGGGTTCTTCGCCGCGGAGCCCTTGAAGACGCCGTTGGTGAGGCCGCCGCCACCCGCCTCGCCCGCCGCCTCCTCCTTGTCGTCGCCGGCGGGCTTCTTCGGTGCCTTCTTCGAGGGGGTGCCCGACTTCGTGGGGGAGTCCGGCGTCTCCACGTCCTGGCCCGTGTTGGTCAGGTCGACCGCGGGCGGCGCCGCCGCGGGAACCACGGGTGCGGACACGCTCAGCCGGACCCCGACGATCAAGGCGGCGCCGGTCAACGTCCCGATGGCTGCTGCGGTACTGCGTCGCATGAGGAAACTCCCGGAAATCAGAATTCGAAGGGGTCGAGGTGCAACTGGCTGTCTGGCACGTCCAGTTCGCGCAGGGTCTGCACCGCGGCGTCGACCAGCCCGGGCGGCCCGCACAGGTACACGTCGCGGCGGTTGACGTCGGGCACCAGCCCGAGCAGCCCGTTCGCGGTGAAGAGGCGGCGCGGGCCCGGGTCGTTGCGGGACCCGACGATGTAGCGGACCCAGGCGTCGCGGCGCTCGGCCAGGTCCTCCAGTTCCTCGCGGAAGACCAGTTCGTCGGGGCGGCTGGCGCGGTAGATCACGATGGTGTCCGGCGGCATGTCCTCGAGCAGGGCGCGGATCGGCGCGATGCCGCTGCCGCCGGCGATCAGCAGGGCGCGGCGGCGGGTGCGGCGCTGGGCGGTGAACGTGCCGAACGGGCCTTCGGCCCAGATCGGGGTGCCCGGCTCCATCTCGGCCAGCTTCGCCGTGTGGCCGCCGACCGCGGTGACGGTCAGGCGCAGCCACTGCGAGTTCGGCGCGGCCGAGAGCGAGAACGGGTGCGACTGCCACCAGCCGTTGGCAGTCAGGAACCGCCAGCGCATGAACTGGCCCGCCTGGGCCGGCAGCTTGTCGAGGTTGCGGCCGTCGATGTAGATCGAGAACGTGTTGGTGCCCTCGGCGACGACCTCGGCCACCTCGAAGCGGTGCCGCACGTTCAGCCAGAGCGGCTCGACCAGTCGGCCCCAGACCAGGGCGGCGATCACCAGCGCGCTCAGGGCGGGCCAGAAGACCGAGGCGAAGCGGCCGGACAGGTCCGCGCCGACCGCGACCTGGTGGCCGTAGCCGAGCAGCAGCACCAGGTACGCGGTGAGGTGGATGAAGTGCCACAGCTCGTACGGCAGTTTGCTGCGGGCCGCCCGGATCGAGATGACGCTGATCAGCACCAGCAGGCCGGTGGCGACGGTGGCGCTGATCATCTCGGGCAGCGTGGTGATGATGGACCAGGCCTGGTCGACGACGCCGGCCTCGGCCGTGAGCGCGTAGCCGTAGACGATGAAGACGATGTGTGCGAGCACCGTCACCACGAGCGACGTGCCCAGCCAGCGGTGCCAGCGCAGCAGGTCGCGGGCGCCGACCCATTCCTCGAGCCAGGAGACCCGGCTCATCATCAGCAGTTGGATGAAGAGCAGGTAGCCGCCGACCAGCCCGGTGATGCGGCCGACCGCCAGCATCAGCGTCGCGGTGTCGTTGATCGCGCCGGCCTGGGTGTCGAAGAGCCAGAGCGCGACGCTTGTCGACATCCCGGCGAAGAAAAGCAGGACCGTGAGCAGCCGGTTACCGGAGGTGGCCTCGGCCGGCGGGCGGTCGTCGGTGACGATCGCCGGGCCGGTGCCCTGCCATCCGGTCGGGGCGGAAGGCTCCTCGACGATGATGTCGCCGCGGGGCACGGCCTCGTTCAGGTCGGGCTGTTGCCAGAACTCGCGCTCGGGGGCGAGGGTCTGACCGCCCGCGGGTTCGCGCAGGTCATCGAAGGATTGGAAGCTCGTCGGCCCTGGTCGGCCGGCAGTGTCGCCGTACGCTCGCGCCATCGACCTCACCCGCTCAGCAGTCGTCGTCCAGCGTCCACCGCCCCCCGGCGGTCGACGTGACGGTCCGGTTCTCGGCGGGCCGTCGACGGGTACTACGCGGTTCAGCGGGTGAAGGCTCAAACCTGAGAGGAAAAAGTCAGTTGTAAGAGATGATCTTGTCGATCAGGCCGCCGCCGGGAAAGTCGAGCAGGACCGTCCCGGTGCGGACCAGCCCGTGGCCCTCGTTGAGGTAGATCAGCAGAAACGGGTCGACGCCCCGCACGCCCCACGCGCCGCCGGCCACCTGCTGCGGCTGGGCGAAGATGCCGGCGCCGCTGCCGAAATTGACGTAGATCTTCGCGGGGTCGCCGGCGCTCGTGGCGTCGAGGTGGCGTCTGACCTGGTCGCGCTTGGTGGCGATGGCGCCGACGTTGGGCACCGCGTATTCGTCCTGTACGTAGGTCGAGGAGCCGTTGCGCCACTGCTCGAACTGGGCCAGGCCGTAGTGCTCGATCGGGCCGCCGAAGGCGCCGTGCAGCACGGCGAGCACGACCTTGCCCCGGACCGCGCCCAGCGTGGGCGTCGCGGCCGCGGCGCCGCGGGTCACCGACGGCTGCCAGAAGAGTGAAGAGGCATACGAGTCGAAAATATCCGGAAAGGCCTTCTGCCCGGACACATCCGTACACGATCCGATCTCGCCGGTGCACTCCTGCTTGAGCCGCATGACGACGGTCTCGCCCGGGTGGGCCGCGAGGAAGTCGCGCAGCACGTTCAGGACGTCGCTGAAGTTGGCGTTCTGGTAGACGGCGCCGTGGTGGATCGTGAGGGTGTTGCCGCCGTTCACCCGGGCCCGGATGTCGATCATCCGGATGCCGGCGTCGAGTTGCCGGGCGAGCGTCGCGCCGCTGTCGCCGAAGTCCTCCTGGGTCCGGGTCAGCGCGCCGCCGTGTATCGACATCGTGTCGTGCGTGCCGGGGATGGACAGTGCGGACAGGCTGACCGAATCGGGCAGGGACCGCATCCAGTCCGGATGGACGGCCGAGCTCAGCGTCCGGTAGGAGGCGTCGGCGGCGAGGGTGGCCTGGTGCGTCGCTGGGGGTGTTGTGGGCAGCGTGGCAAGGACCGCGAGGACTGCTAGGGAGCCCATCATGCAGTGAAAGATATCGATGAATGGGGGATGGCGGAAGGGCCGCGGAACCCGGCGGGCTAACGTCACGGCGTGACCGACGACCCCGCCCTTCTCACCGTGGTCGGCATCGGCGCCGACGGATGGCCGGGCCTGACGGGTACGGCCGCGGCGGCGCTGACCGGCGCCGAGGTGATCTTCGGAGGCCCGCGCCAGCTGGCCCTGCTGCCCGCGGAGGTCCCGGCCGACCGGGTCCCGTGGCCGTCGCCGCTGGTCCCCGCGCTGCCGGGCCTGCTCGAATCGCGTCGGGGCCGGCGCATCGCGGTCCTGGCCAGCGGCGACCCGATGTTCCACGGCATCGGCGCCACGCTGGTCCGCCTTCTCGGCGCGGCGGCGGTGCGGGTCGTCCCGAGCCCGTCGTCGGTGTCGCTCGCGGCCGCCAGGCTGGGCTGGCCGCTCTCGGACGTCGACGTGTTGAGCCTGGTCACCGCGCCGGTCGAGGAGCTGCACCCGCTGATTCACCCGGGCCGCAAGATCCTGATACTCAGCGCGGGTGCGGCGACCCCGGCCGCCGTCGCGGCCCTGCTCACCTCCCGGGGGTACGCGGACAGCACCGTGACCGTGCTCTCCCAGCTCGGTGGCCCCGCCGAGGAGGTGATCGCCGGCACCGCGGAGAGGCTCGGCGCCGACGGGTTCGACCCGCTGAACGTCGTCGCAGTCGCCTGCTCGACCGGACCCGCCGCGCCGCTGGTGCCCGGCCTGCCCGACTCCGCCTACGACAGCGACGGGCAGCTCACCAAGCGCGAGGTCCGGGCGGTCACCCTGGCGACGCTCGGCCCGCAGCCCGGCGAGCTGCTCTGGGACATCGGCGCCGGCTCCGGCAGCATCGCGATCGAGTGGATGCGCGCGCACCGGGACTGCCGGGCGATCGCCGTCGAGTCGTCCGCCGGGCGGGCGGGACGGATCGCGGGGAACGCGGCCGCTCTGGGCGTACCGAAGCTTCGGGTTGTCGAGGGACGCGCGCCCGGCGCACTTGCCGGGCTGCCCGCGCCCGACGTGGTCTTCATCGGCGGCGGCCTGACGCGCGACGGCGTCGTCGAGGCCGCCCTGGCCGCGCTGCCGTCCGGCGGCCGGCTGGTCGCCAACGCGGTGACCCTGGAATCGGAGGCGGTGCTGGCGGCCTGGTACGCCCGGCTGGGCGGCGAGCTGACGCGGATCGCCGTCAACCGGGCATCGCCGGTCGGCGGCTTCACGGGATGGAGAGCGATGATGCCGGTGACCATCTGGTCGGTGACCAAACGATGACCGTGCACTTCATCGGGGCCGGCCCGGGCGCGGCCGACCTGATCACGGTACGCGGGCAGCGGCTGATCGAGTCCTCCCCGGTCTGCCTGTACGCGGGCAGCCTCGTCCCCGCCGACCTGCTGTCCTACTGCCCGCCGGACGCCCGGCTGGTCGACACGGCCGGGCTGGACCTGGACGAGATCCTCACCGAGATGGTGGCCGCGGCGAAGGCCGGGCAGGACGTGGCGCGGCTGCACTCCGGCGACCCGTCGGTGTTCAGCGCCGTCGCCGAGCAGATGCGGCGGCTGGACGCGGCCGGGATCGCCTACGACGTGACGCCGGGCGTGCCCGCCTTCGCCGCCGCGGCCGCCGCGCTGGGCCGGGAGTTCACGGTGCCCGGCGTCGCGCAGACGGTGATCCTGACCCGGACCGCCGAGCGGGCCACGGCGATGCCGCCCGGCGAGGATCTCGCGACGCTGGGCGCGAGCCGGTCGACGATGGTCCTGCACCTGGCCGTGCAGCGCATCGACGCCGTGGTGGCCGAACTGGTGCCGAGCTACGGCGCGGACTGCCCGGTGGCGGTGGTGGCGCGGGCCAGCCGGCAGGACGAGCTGATCGTCCGGGGCACGCTGGCCGACATCGCCGCGAAGGTGACCGCCGCCGGCATCCGGCGCACCGCGGTGATCGTGGTCGGCGCGGCGCTGACCGCCTCGGCCTTTCCGGACAGCCACCTCTACTCGACGCAACGCTGCCGGACGTGAGGGCTCTGGTCCTCGGTGGGACGACCGAGGGGTGGGCGCTGGCCGCGGCGTGCGCCGCGGTGCCCGGCCTCGAGGTGATCAGCTCGCTCGCCGGGCGGACCCGGGCGCCGGCGCTGCCCGTGGGCGCGGTGCGGATCGGCGGGTTCGGCGGCGTCGCCGGGCTGGCGGCCTATCTGCGCGCGGAGGCGATCGACGCGGTGGTGGACGCCACCCATCCCTTCGCGGCGACGATCACCGGCAACGCGGCGGCCGCGTCGGAGTTGACCGGGGTGCCGCTGCTGGTGCTGCGCCGGCCGGGCTGGACCGAGCGGCCCGGCGACGCCTGGCATCGGGTGGCGAGCCTCGGCGAGGCCGCCGCGGTGCTGCCGGCGCTGGGGGAGCGGGTCCTGCTGACCACCGGGCGGCAGGGCATCGCCGCGTTCGCCGGGGTGGACGCGTGCTGGTTCCTGTCCCGCTCGGTCGAGGCGCCGGCCCCGCCGGCGCCGAGGCGTCTCGAGGTGCTGCTGGCGCGGGGCCCGTTCACCGTCGAGGGCGAGCGGGCCCTGCTGGCCCGGCACCGCATCGACGTCTTGGTGACCAAGGACAGCGGCGGGAGCACGGCGAAACTCGACGCGGCCCGCGAGGGCGGCGTTGCGGTGGTGGTCGTCGACCGCCCGCCCCTGCCTGCCTCGGCCGCCGCGGTGGCGACGGTCGAGGCCGCCGCCGACTGGCTCAGGCGGGGTAGTGCCGGGGCGTGTACATCTGGGTAGTGCCGTCGCCGCGGGTCGCCATCCGGGTCTGGCTCGAGCCGACGATGAGCAGGCAGCGCATGTCGATCGTGGCCGGATCCAGCTCGCCCAGCGTGGTCACCCGCACCGACTCCTGCGGCCCGCCGACGTCGCGGCCCACCGCGACCGGCGTGTCCGGGCTGCGCCGCTCGAGCAGCAGCTCGCGGGCCCGCACCAGCTGCTCCCTGCGGCTCCGCGACGCCGGGTTGTAGATCGCGATCACCAGGTCGGCGCTCGCCGCCGCGGTCAGCCGGGACGCGATCACCTCCCAGGGCTTGAGCCGGTCGGAGAGCGACAGGACGCAGAAGTCGTGCCCCAGCGGCGCACCGACCCGGCTCGCCACGGCCTGCGCCGCGGTCAGCCCGGGCACCACCCGCACCGGCACGTCCTTCCACTGCGGATCCTCGGCGGCCTCCAGCACCGCCGCCGCCATGGCGAACACGCCCGGGTCGCCGGAGGAGACCACCGCGACGCGGTGGCCGCGTTTCGCCAGGTCCAGCGCGAACGCCGCCCGTTCCGCCTCGACCCGGTTGTCCGAGGGGTGCCGGCGCTGGCGCGGGTTCGCCGGGACCCGGTCAACGTAGGGGCCGTAGCCGACGATGTCGTCCGCCGTGGCCAGCGCGGACCGCGCCTGCGGGGTGAGCCAGTCGGGACCGCCCGGGCCCAGCCCGATCACGGTCACCCGGCCGTCGCGTTCCGGCGGCGGTGGTGTCTCGGCGAAGCTCGCCGCAGCCCGGCTCGGCAGGAGGGCCAGGGAGAAGTACGGGACCGTCGCCGGGTCGACGTCCGCGAGCCGGCCGTGCCGTTCGCGGTCGGTGGTCGCCCGCTCCACATACCAGGCGTCGTCGAGCCGGCCGGCCCGCTCCAGGGCGTCCCGGACGCCGGGGAACGTGCGGCCCAGCTTCATGATCGCCGCGGAGTCGGTGCCGGCCAGCCGCGCCGCGAGCTCGGCCGGCGGCAGGGTGCCGGGCAGCACGGTCAGGGTCTCGTCGCGCTCCATCAGCGGCCTGCCCAGCACCGCCGACGCCGCGCTCACCGACGTCACGCCGGGCACGACCTGCGCCTCGTAGCGGTCCGCGAGCCGCTTGTGCATGTGCAGGTAGGAGCCGTAGAAGAACGGATCACCCTCGGCGAGCACGACCACATCGCGGCCCGCGTCCAGGTGCGCGGCGAGGCGCTCCGCGCTCTGCGCGTAGAACTCGTCAATCGCGCCCTGGTAGCCGCCCGGATGGTCGGTCGTCCCGGTGGTGACCGGGTAGATCAGCGGTTCCTCGAGCTGGCCCTCGCGCAGGTAGCGTTCCGCGATGGCGCGGGCGTTGCTGCGCCCGTGCCGCGCCGAGTGGTAGGCGATCACGTCCGCCGCGCCGATCAGCCGGGCCGCCTTGACGGTCACCAGCTCCGGGTCGCCCGGACCGAGCCCGACCCCGAACAGCCGACCCGCCATGCCTACTCCTCCTCCGAGGCGAGGGCGTTGACCGCCGCCGCCGTGATCGCGCTGCCGCCGCGCCGCCCGCGAACGACCAGGAATTCCAGGTCGGAGGCGGCCAGCGCGTCCTTGGACTCGGCCGCGCCGATGAACCCGACCGGGATGCCCAGCACCGCCGCCGGCCGCGGCGCGCCCGCCTCGATCATCCGCAGCAGCCGGAACAGTGCCGTCGGCGCGTTGCCGATCGCGACCACCGCGCCGGCCAGGCGGTCGCCCCACAGGTCGAGGGCGGCGGCGCTGCGGGTGTCGCCGATCCGGGCGGCGAGCGCCGGCACCGCCGGGTCGCGCAGCGTGCAGACCACCGCGTTGCCGGCGGGCAGCCGCCTGCGGGTCACCCCGGCGGCGACCATCTCGGCGTCGCAGAGGATCGGCGCGCCGCCGAGGAGCGCCTTGCGGGCGGCGGTCACCACGCCCGCGCTGAAGCCGATGTCGTCGACCAGGTCGACCATCCCGCAGGCGTGGATCATCCGCACCGCGACCCGGGCCACATCGGACGGCAACCCGGACAGGTCCGCCTCGGCCCGGATCGTCGCGAACGACCGCCGGTAGATCTCCGCGCCGTCGCGCACGTATTCCATCTCAGCCCTTCCTCGCGGCGCCGATCAGCGCACCCACCTCGGCCACTCCCGCGGACTCACATCCGCCCGGCGACCGCACCCGGTAACCCGATCCGGTCGCCTCGACCCGCACGTGCGGCCCGGCCGGGCTGCCGCAGCCGCGCTCGCACCCGACCCAGTGCACCGGCAGGCCCGTGCCGGCCGTGGTCGTCGCGTCCGCGTCGTGCCGGACGTCGGCCAGCGACTTCGCGCACCCGGGCCGGCCGGCGCAGGCCGTCACCCCGGCCCACCGCGAACCGGCGGCGACCTCGAGGCCCGCCTCGGCCAG